>CASDHD010000072.1 GCA_949280095.1 uncultured Bacilli bacterium | reverse complement strand
TCCGCATTTTCTTTTGCATTTTCAATTTCTTTTGCAAGTGAAACTTCTTCTTCAGGAGTTAATAGTGGGACATCCCCAATTTCTTTTAAATACATACGAACAGGATCTTCTGCATTTACGTTTTCATATTCTTTTTCAATTTGATAGAAATCTTCTTCTGCTTTATCTTCAAAATCATCTAGACTCTCGTTAAAATTTTGTTCTTGGTAAGCATCATATATTGCCTTAAAACTAAGACTATCAGCATATAAAGATTCGAATATTTTTTCTAATGCTAGTGTCTCAAACAACTTTTTAAAAATAGGTTCTTGGTAAAGAAAACTTATTTCCTCTTCTTTTAGTTCGTACTCTATAGTATCTAAAAGAATAAATAAAGGCTTTATTTTAGTAAACAGAATTTCACTCGATTCTTCCGTATTCATATTTAAATTTTTTATATATCGTTTTAGCGTTTCTAAATCCATCTTTGTTTTCATATATTCTAACATATAAATTTGTAAAGACTTACTTTTGTTACTCGCGTTTTTAACACTTTCATAAATGTTTAAAAACTCTTCATCACTTATCTCAAGATAAGAATATTCTTCTTTTAATTTTTCTAAATCTTCGTTCCATTTCATGGTACCACCTGTATTTCTATTATAGAAAAAGCATTTTATTTTAGCAAGAAAAATTGCCCAAAAAAACACCGCATGGTGTTAGTTTAGTAAAAACTCTAATAAAACAGGTGCTAGAATGATAAGCAGCATCAAAGGAACAAAAAATAAAACGGATATCACACTAATTTTCGTAGGTAACTTATTGATTTCTGCTTTAACACTTAATAATTTTTTATCGCGTAAATAATCCAATTGATTGTTGAGTGTTTCTGTAATGTTATTTCCAAAAATACTCGATTCTGTCAAATTTAGAATAATACTATTAATGGAGTCGCTTGGAATACGGTCTTTCATAGAAATCAAACATTCGGTAAAACTTTTTCCAAGTTTTATTTCTTCTAAAGATTTTTTAAACTCGCTTGATAACTCACTATCAATGTTTCTAGTTGTTAACTCTAATGCACCTTTTAAATGCTTATTAGATTCTAAAGTAAGCCCTAGTATTTCAAAAAAGAAAATGGCTTCGTCTTCTAATTTTTTTGCTCTTCTTTTTATTTTTAAATCCAAAATCATTATTTCAAATAAAATATAAAATAGAACACTGATTATTGGAGCTATGATATATCCGTATTTAAATGCAAATAATGAAACAAGAAAGATAAAGATAGCAATTAGAAATCGCGTATTTAAAAAGATGTAAGGATTAATTTGATTATCTAAACCTAAAAGAAGAACCTTTTTTTGAATACGGTTGATTGTTTTTTCACGATATAATTTATATGCAATACGTTTTTGTTTGTCCATTACATCTTCACCTTCATTACTTTCTTAATGGTTAATATATAGAATATATATAAACATAAAATTAAAAAGAGAAAAAAGAAACCAAATGCACTTTGAAATAAAGGCATAAAATATGTGGGATTTAAAATCAAAATTACCAAAGTAAAAACAATGGGTAAAATAGTTAAAACGCGAAAAACAAATTGACTAGAAGCTGTTAGGCTATTTAATTCATCTACCATTCTTTTTTTATTAAAGAAAGATTTTTCGATAGTTGCAAAAACATGCACAATATTTCCTCCAGTTTTATTTAAAAGTGTAAGAGAAGACGCAATGTATTTGGCATCTTCTAGTTTTACTCTTTCATAAAAACGATTGAAAACAACTTCTAAACTTAAACCGTATGTAATGTCTAAATAAATCTTTTTGAATTCATCTGCAATAGGGCCATCTAACTCACTTTTGACAGTACTAATGGCTTGCATAATATTTTTTCCTGATTTAAAGCTGTTATTCATTATAATGATGGCTTTCAATAACCCACTTTCAATTTCTTTTCGTTTCTTTTGAAACTCTATTTTTAAAGCAATATCTGGAAGGAAGAAACCTAATAGAAAAGTAAAAAGACAACTTATAGGATTTAACTTATTTACTTTTAACATCATTGTGAATAGATTTAGTAGAACAAAAGCAATTCCTATTAAAAATTTAATGGTTATATAATCGATACTTTCTTTTTTTTCTTTTTCATCGTATTCAATATATTTATCGTAGCTTTTAGCATAATCATTGCATACTTTTGATTTTTTTAGTATCTTGGCAATTTTTTTTATCCATTTTTCTAGATAATAAGAAAACTGATCGAAAAAGGAAACTTCATGTTCGTCGTTGTATTTTAAGGTGAAGTCATCGAAACGCTTTAAAAGTTTTGCACTGTGTAGTTCATTTACAATGACAATAATAAATAAAACAATACTAATGAGAAATGCCCCTAAAAACAAGAGTGAATAAATAGAAATTGTCGACATTTGGATTCCTCCCTTCTTTTTTATTTTTTTGTTGTAAATAAATCATCAATGGTATCAATACCATGTGCAACAATTTTTTTGTAGACTTTTGGAGCAGTTTTGTAAAGAATAAATTCTCCATCTACTTCTCCATTTTCTGTTAATCCTTTTTGGGTAAATTTAAATATTTCTTTTAATTTGATACGATCATCTTCAAAACCATCTAACTCACAGATAGAAGTGACTTTTCGTTTTCCATCATTCATTCTTTCAATATTGACAACTAAATCGATAGCACTTGTAATATACTCACGAATAGCTTTAATAGGGATATCAAGTCCACTCATCAAAACCATCGTTTCTAGTCGATTTAAAGCATCTGCAGCACCATTAGCATGTAGTGTTGTTAGTGATCCATCATGGCCCGTGTTCATAGCTTGTAACATATCGAATGCCTCTTTTCCACGAACTTCCCCAACTAAAATTCTATCAGGTCGCATTCTAAGGGAATTACGAACTAAATCACGTATGGTAATCTCACCATCATTATCATAATTGGTGACTCTTGTTTCTAAAGAAATAACATGCTCTCCTCTTAAATGCAATTCGGCGGCATCTTCAATGGTAATAATTCTTTCGTGGGGACTAATAAAATTGCTTAAAATATTTAAAAGAGTTGTTTTTCCACTACCTGTTCCACCACAAACAATGATGTTTAATTTTCCTTTTACAGCGGCATCTAAAAATCTAGCCATATATGGTGTCAGAGACCCAATACGAATTAAGTCTTCAATGCTCGTCATTGTTTCTTTAAATTTACGAATGGTGATGATAGGCCCACGCGTTGAAAGTGGTGGAATGACGGCGTTAATACGAGACCCATCTAAAAGTCTAGAGTCTACCATTGGGTTTGCAGCATCTATCGTTCTTCCAAGAGGTTCAATTAAACGTTCAATAGTTCTTACAATATGGTCATCATTAATAAAGGAAACGCTATCGTCTTTGATAAGTTGGCCATCAATTTCTATGTAAATTTCATTAGGACTATTAACCATAATTTCGGTAATGTTTTTATCTTCTAAAACTTCTGTTAAAGGTCCATAACCATTGATTTCATTATCGATTAAATTGTATAAATGACTTCTTTCCAAATTGGATAAATCATATCCTTCTATGACATTGTTAATCTCTTCATCAATAAATTCATTTAAAACTTTGTCTTCTGGGATTTCTTTATCGATTAAATTTTCAACAATTGTTGTACGTAATTCATCAAGAAGTTTTTTATCTTGGAAGACTTCATAATCGGTAATGGATGCAATTTTCGCACTTTTTCTTTCTATGTTAAAAGCATCTATTAGGCTCGTTTTATTCATTCTACTTCACCTTCTTCCATCTTTTCTATTTCGTTATGACCTAACATATCTAAGGCAATAGACATTAATGTTTCATAATCTTTATTGAAAGTTGTTGGCATTTTATTTTGCAATGTTATAATTTCCCCATTCATAATATAACTATCAATATTTTTAATAAAGAAACTAGAAGTTAAGGTATAATCGACATTAGCTTTAATAATATTTTTGATATCAAATAAGGAAAAATAATCTTTATACGGATTGCAACTGTTATTGAGTAAAATTTTATAATTCGTCACATGAGAGTCTTTGAAAATACTAATTAAGGATTTCATGTTTTTTAAACTTAGAGGATCGTTTGCTAAAACAAATAAAATGTCGTCCACTTTGTCTAAAGTAAGTATGTTAATTTCATCTAATATATGATTCGTATCAATGAGAACAACGTCGTAATTTGATTCAGCTTTATCGATTAGAATGTCAATGTATTTGGAATCAATTTTGTTAATTTGTCGTGGGTCTTTTGGACTTGGTAAAATGTCAATAAAATCATCATATTTAGTGATGTAATCTGCAAAATTTTTGTAACGATTATTGTTAAAGTCATCGACAAAGTTATAAATTGTTTTTTCAAAAGGGGTATTTAAAGCCATCGTGATACCACCACTTGATAAATCTAAATCAACCAGTAAGACTCTTTTTTCTAAATGTTCGTAGATTCCAGCTAGGTTAATTGCTGTAATAGTCTTTCCGACACCACCTTTGCTTGAGAATATACATATAGATTTTCCTTTTGTTCTGGACATAACGTTTCCCTCTATTCTTTTATAATTTTTAGTGTTTCGTTTTCGATTTTTCCTTTTATAGAAACTTTTATTTTATATTCTTTGATTCCAATGATACTACCAAAAATGCTTTCTTTTTCATACTCATTTTCTAAATAGATAATATCTTGGTCTACTTTTATTTTTAAATTTTCTATAGGAATAGTATTTTTTTTCATTATTTTTTCTACTTGCTCTTGGTAATGGGTATCAAATCGATTTTCATAGGTTGTTTTTAGTACTGTTTTCATCATACTTTTACATTTTGTATTTTCTTTAAGGACAATGCCTGTATCGACTACAAAAGCCATGAGTAAAAGAAATATGGGCAGTAAGATGACAAATAGAATGAGTGTTTGACCTTTTTTATTCATTTAACACCACTCTTTTAACTACCGCATGATGAGGACTACCCAATATTAAATTGAGGCCGGGTGTAATGATTTCTACTTTTTTTTCTAAAGTGAAATTTAAGTATTCGTCTTCAACGAAAGATTGCAATTCGATTTTTTCTTTTTCTAGTTTTAAATCATTTTGAATAGCGTTTAAATCCATACCACTTTCATGTAGAGTAATAACATCTTCCATTTTGTTTTCTAAATTGTTTTTGGTATAAAGAACTTTGCCAAAATCAATAACAGCAAAAATCATAAAAATTAAAACAGGCAAGATAATGACAAATTCAATAAGAGCCTGCCCTTCTTTCTTTTTTCGTATCACACACAATCATCCTCTTCGATTATCAATATTATAGCATAAGATTATAGAAAACGACAAAGTTTCTTATTCTGTTTTATCTTGGCAAGAACCTTCACCAGGTTTATCACCAGGTACATACTCTTGATTAACTAAAGAACAAGAGGTTTTCGTCATGGAGTCTTTTAAATACCCCCCAAAGTAACTTACAATCGCAATGGTTATTACACTAATGATAGCAACAATAAGTATGTATTCTACTAGTGCTTGGCCTTTATGATTTACTCTTAACATATAACCACCTACTGTTATATTAAATATAAACTAAATTATAGGGAAAGTCAATTTAAAGCAAATTTGAGTTTCCGTATTTTTCAAAAATTTGCTCAATAAAATCTATGATTTTGT
>CASDHD010000071.1 GCA_949280095.1 uncultured Bacilli bacterium | reverse complement strand
AAACAAAATCATAGATTTTATTGAGCAAATTTTTGAAAAATACGGAAACTCAAATATTGTATAGGATAGAGTTTTCTTTTTTCTTATGATAAAATCAATACAAGGGGGTATCCAAATGGAAATAAAGACAGGGTACATATATCACATCAAAGACGATTTTTTTGACAAAATCAATGATAAGGGGATTATGATAAACCATGAAAATGGCCGTGCGAGGCCTACATATTTTACAATCAAAGATAAAGATATTCTATGGTTTATTCCTTTAAGCAGTAAGGTTTCTAAATATAAGCCAATCATAGATAAAAAAGTTAAGAAATACGGAAGCTGTAAGTCGATTATGATAAGAGAAATTGCAAATAAAAAATCAGTAATACTACTGCAAAACGCTTTTCCAACTTTAGAAAAATATATAGATCATCCTCATATTGTAAACGGGGAACCGTTGAAAGTTATTGATTCGTTAAAAGAAGAAATTTTAAATAATTTTAATTATTTATTAGCTCTAAAGAAACAAGGAAAAAATTTATTTTTTACGGATATAGATGAAATAAAAAACAAAATGCTTAAAGAATTAGAATAAATAATACTTTACTATTATGAGGTGCAACAAACATGAAATACGTAATCAAAAATGCTGCTATTTCCTTAAATGGCAATTCCATACTAGATGAAATCAATATAGAAATTACCGACAAAAGCCATATTGGTATTGTTGGCAAAAATGGTGCTGGAAAAACAACTCTTTTAAATGCTCTAATTCATAACGAAATGTTAGAGGAAGGTATGGAAGAGACACCATTTCTTATTCAAAAAATTGGCACATTTACCATTGGTTATTTAGAACAAGTTTCTTTTACATCGGAAGAAACAACTCTTTTGGAAGAAATAAGATGTGCATTCCCAGAAATTATAGCAATAGAGAGAAAAATGGAAGAATATTTAAAGAAAATGGAAACAAATTCTTCGGAAAAAATCATTATAGAATACACAAATTTACTAGACCGATATGAAGTATTAGGTGGATATACTTATAAAAAGGAATACGAAACAATGCTTAAAAAATTTGGTTTTAGTGAAGAAGAGAAGACGAAAAAGATTAAAGACTTTTCTGGTGGCGAAAGAACCAAATTAGCATTCTTAAAACTATTATTACAAGAACCTGATATTTTACTTCTAGACGAACCCACAAACCATTTAGATATTGAAGCTATCATCTGGTTGGAAAACTATTTAAAAAATTACAAAAAAGCTTTTGTAATCGTTTCTCATGATCGAATGTTTTTAGACAATATTGTGAGTACTATTTATGATATTTCTTATAAAACTACTCAAAAATATGTAGGAAATTATAGCACCTACGAGCATCAAAAAAGAGAAAACTACGAACGCAATTTAAAAAACTATGAGCGCCAGCAAAAAGAAATCAAAAGGTTAAGGGAACTCTATGAAAAATTCCGCTATAAACCCTCAAAGGCTTCCATGGCATTATCAAAATTACATATGATTGAGAGAATGGAAATCCTTGAAAAACCAAGAAAAGAAAACGAAAAAACATTTAAAATGAATTTAAACAAAATGGAACCTAGTGGAAAGGTAGTTTTAACTTGCAAAGATTTAGTAGTAGGGTATCAAAAACCTCTTGCTAAATTAAATCTAGAAATCAACAAGGGGCAAAAAATTGCAATTATTGGGGCTAATGGAACAGGTAAATCAACGTTTTTAAAAACGATAGAAGGATTATTAAAACCTCTATCAGGATCTATCTCATTTGGTTATCATATAAATATGGCGTACTTTGATCAAAACCTAAAAATGCTAGATGAGCATCATACGATACTTGAAGAATTCAAATGTACCTACCCAAATGCTTTAGAAAGTGAAGCCAAAAGTGCGTTAGGAGCTTTCTTATTTAGTGGAGAAGAAACAAAAAAGAGGGTAAATGTTTTATCTGGTGGCGAAAAAGTAAGACTGCTTCTTTGCAAAATTTTATACAGTAAACCTAATTTTTTGTTACTTGATGAACCTACAAACCATATGGATTTAATAGGAAAAGAAAAGTTAGAAAATATTTTAGAATCTTATAAAGGAACTATTCTTTTTGTATCTCATGATCGATATTTTGTAAAAAAACTAGCTACTGATTTGGTTGTGTTTGAAAATGAAGGAGCAAATGTTTATCATTGTAATTACACAGATTATCTCGAAAAAAGAAATAACGAGATAAAGGAAGAAAATCTTACAAAAAACATTCTAGCAACTAAAACAAAAAATTCAAAAGAAAAGAATAAGGATGCAAAAGAAAACCAAAAAGAGTTAAGAAAAATAGAAAAGAAAATCGAAAAACTGGAAAATGAAAAAAAGACCTTAAATGAAGAGTTGTTAAAAGAAGATGTCTTTAACGATTATAAAAAAGCAAGTCAAATTAATGATCACATAACCAAACTTAATAAGGAAATACAAGGACTAGAAAAAGAATGGGAAAAATTATTAGAATAATGCTAGACAATTATTTCTACATGTAATACAATAAATCCAATTAAAGAGAGGTTTTGAAAATGATGAAATATAGAATAGATAGAAAAACACCAGATTATATAACCTTGAACATGAATGATTTCTTACATTCTTTTTCTATCGATACTTTATTGGAGGAAGGCTTGGAAGAAGAAACTTTTAAAATGGCGAATGATATTCGTGAATTTGAATGTCAAATAAAACAATGTGTATATGAATTTAAAATACGAAAAGATAGTGTTCTTGGTAGGTATCTAGTAGAAAATGATGGTAAAAATGGGATCGCCGACTACACAGACTATATAAGCTATCATAGCGTTTGTGAAGCTTACCTCATTTCATCTTTTCAAAATGATGCTAAAATGACAAATAAACTTTTGACCTTGTTACAACAGCAATGTTCTGGGTTTAAAGAAGAATTATTAAAAGACTTTCCGCGTTATGAAGAGGCTTTGGATTTTATTTTAGAAAACAATGATTTCGAAAAATATCGTATTCAAGTAAATCATCAAGAAGGGAAAAATTCGGAAGAACCGTTTGTTGCTTTTGAAGATGGTGAATGGACGATTAAAACTTTTGGAGAAGAGCAAAAGAGAATTTTAAAAAATAAAGAGGTGCCTTATGAAGAAGATTAAACCTTTAGTAGCAGCATTTGGTCTAAGTACTGTATTGACTTTAACAGGATGTGGAGATACAGGGAAGGTAGTCTGTGTGGGCGAATCAGCGTATAGATGGGCATCAAAGATTTATTACGATGATTCAGAAATAAATGGAACTATTTCCTATGATAATTTAGAAAAAGGATTTCTTTGCATTGTAACACTTGAATTAAACGGAAAATCTTTAGAGCCAAAACTTATGGCAATTAATTTCCATGAATTTCATCCTACAAGGGGGGCGTGGAATGACACCCTAAGTTATGTCGATTTAGAAAGTGGTATTACACAAATAGAATACCATTATCCAGGCGGATATACAGAAGGGGCAATTCCAGAAATACAAGTAGGTAGTAATTTTGAAATTATTGATGAAAAAAATCTATTCGATTTTATTATTGAAGAAAATTGGTTGCAAGACGAGTATGAAATAAATGAGCTAATAGAGTTTTACAACGAAAAAGTAAACCTAACTATGGAAACAGAAGAAATAAATAACTTAGCCTTAATTCCAAAATTCGGACAAAATATTTGATTGACTAAAGCCACAATTCGTAATAAAATAAACCTATAAATAAATTTTTCTATGGAAAAGAAAAAGTAAGAAAACATGTATTTAAAGAGAGGGCTAGATTGCTGCAAATGCCTAAATAAATTTTTCTGAAATAGACAACTTTTCGAAAACATAGAAACGCATAATTTTGCGATAAAAGTTTGAGAGTACCTAGTAAAGTAAGGTGGCACCGCGCGGATTTTCTGCGTCCTTACGAATTCTAGGTTTTTTTATTTTTTGGAAGGAGAAAAGAAAAATGATAACAAAACCAAAAGGAACCTATGATGTCATCGACCGTGAGGCATTAAAATTAAAGAAAATCAATCGCTATATTGATTACTATTGCGAATTTTATAACTACGATTTAATTCGCACACCTATATTTGAGGCCCGTGAATTATTTCACCGAACCGTTGGAGATGACACTGATATCGTTACCAAAGAGACTTATGACTTCAAAGATAGAAGTGACCGAGAACTTACATTAAGACCTGAGGGCACAGCAGGAGTGGTCAGAAGTTTTATTGAAAATAAGATGTATGGCTCTAATATGCCAAGAAAACTATATTACAACGGAACCATGTATCGTTATGAAAGACCTGGAAATGGTCGAAATAGAGAATTTACTCAATTCGGAGTTGAAATACTAGGAAGTAATGATGTGGCAACTGATGTTGAAGTCATTTCTATGCCTTATCGTCTATTTGAAGAGCTAGGATTTAAAAACTTAAACGTAAAAATCAATAACCTAGGCTCTAAAGAAGATCGAGAAGCGTATAAAAAAGCACTAAAAGAATATCTTAAACCACATTTGGACGACTTATGTGAAGACTGCAAAAAAAGATACGAAAACAATCCCTTACGCATTTTAGATTGTAAAGTCGATAAAGATTCCGATATTTTAAAAAATGTACCAAGTATTCTAGATTATCAAAGTGAAGAATCAACAAATCGATTCAAGAAAGTTTTAGAATACTTAAACTATTTAGATATAGATTATGAAGTTGATAAAACTTTAGTAAGAGGATTAGACTACTACGACTACACCGTTTTTGAAATTGTTTCTTCTGAAAATATTTTGGGAGGGGCAAGTACCATTGCTGCAGGTGGAAGATATAATGATCTGGTAGAAAAATTAGGAGGACCTTCCACTCCTTGCATGGGATTTGCATGCGGAATTGAACGATTAATGTTAGCAATGGACGAAATGGAAACAATCGAAAAACGTCCACTTGATTGTTATATTATGTACGTAAATGAAGAAGAAAAAATAAAAGCTATAACTCTTGCTCAAGATTTACGTATGAGTGGCGTAAGTGCAGATTATGACACAACAGGCAGAAGTTTAAAAAGCCAATTTAAAGAAGCAGATCGTTTGCATGCAGAACTACTTATTATTTTAAATAGCGAAGATTTAAATAAAGGTCTAATTAATGTAAAAGATAATTTAACAAAAGAAGAGACTAAAGTTGATGAAAATGAAATCATTGATTATATTGTATCAAGATAGGAGGAAAAATGATGGATATAAAAGAAATTGTCGAGAATACAGAAAAATTTTTAAATCAAGAAATAGAAATAAATGGTTGGGTACGTAACCATCGCCGTCAGAAAGATTTTGGCTTTATTGATTTTTCGGATGGAACTTGTTTCAAGCACTTACAAGTTGTTTACGATACTTCTTTAAAAAACTTTGAAGAGATTAGTAAAGTTTTAGTAGGGAGTGCTTTAAATATAAAAGGAATTTTAGTTCCTAGTGAAGGAAAACAAGACTTTGAAATTAAAGCAGGTGAAATTACAGTTCTAGGAAACTGTCCAGAAGACTATCCAATTCAACCCAAAAGACATACGAAAGAGTTTTTAAGAGAGCAAGCCTACTTACGACCTCGTACTAATTTATTCCAAGCTGTATTTAGAGTTAGGTCGGTTGCCGCGCAAGCCATACACGCATTT
>CASDHD010000070.1 GCA_949280095.1 uncultured Bacilli bacterium | reverse complement strand
AATAGTAACGGCTTCAGGTCTTTCTGTTTCTTCCTCAGCATAAGAATAATCATAAATTCCATTTAAAGCTTCCCTATTTTTATCATTCAAATCTACGATATAGATATATTGGTCATCCCAAACAAAATAAGTTTTATGTTCAATTCCAGCATAATCATTTGTTGCAAAATAATCCGTCATAACGCTAACATCTACAGATGCATACACATTTTCCTTTTCTACATCTCCTAAAGGTGTAGGATTTTGCATCTCTTTATTTTTTTCAAAAATCGATACAACTCCTATAAGAAGTGACATTACTAGAAAAGCAATTCCTACTATAAGTGTCACTTTCCCACTTTGAATATTTTTTAAAAACTCTTCTCTTTTTTCCATCTAAACTCCTCTTTTCAATAAAGAATATATCAAATTTTTCTAGTTTTTACAATATAATATTATGCTTATTTTGATTATTTTTTTCTTGCTTTTAAGTACTTTTTTAACAAAAAAGCCAAAAAATAGGGAAAAGTATAAAATTTACCATTATATCCTATATTTTTATTACACAGTTTTATTCCATATTTTATATCTTTATAATACGGTTTATCGATTAAATTATTTAATGAAATTGTTGCATTATCATTGGCTTTTACTTCAACGGGTATTAAAGAGTCTGTGTCTCTTACAAAAAAATCCATTTCTAATTTTTTACTGTCATCTTTATAAAAGTACAAATTATATCCTTCTTTGACCAACATATCTGCCACAATATTTTCATATAATGCTCCTTTATATGTATTTAAATTCTCATTATTTCTTAAATCTTCCTGTACTTCCTCATCTAAACATCCAATTAATAGACCTGTGTCTGCAAAATACAATCTATAATTATCTGGATTATAATTACCTTTAAGAGGCAGACAAGGTTGCTCCATTGCATAACTTACATTGACAATGCCAGCATTAGAAAGCCATTCTATTACTCCTAAATACTCTCTATTTCTTGCACCATTTGCAATTTTTGAAATTTGAAACTTTTTGTTTTCATTTCCTAAAAATACAGGAATCTTTCTATAAGCATTTAAAATTTTTGTTTTATCAAGACCTCCAGCATATTTTGTAATATCTTCTTCATAATCTAATAATATTTGTTTTTGCATTTTTAATATACCACTAAAATTATTATTTTTTATAAATGTACTTACAATAGCAGGCATACCACCTACAATCATATATTCTCTAAAATTAGATAACATCATATCATATTGCATTTTAGAAAGTGGCTTTAAATCTAACATATGTTGATAAAAATCTTGGATTTGCTCTTCTTTATATCCTTTAGCCCATAAAAATTCTTCAAAGTCTAGTGAATTCATTATATAATCCTCTTTATTTCCTACACTATTTGATTCTATTTCGTTATAATTAATTCCCATTAAAGAACCCGAGCAAATTACGTCATATCGACCATCCTCTTTAAAGGCTTTTAATGAGGTTGCTGTACTTACACATTCTTGCATTTCATCAAAGAAAATCAAGGTATCATTTTCGATAAATTCTTCATTAGGTAATTTCAATGTAATATTTTTTAAAATTTGATTTACTTCAAAACCATCTTGAAAAATGGTGGTAAATTGAGGCTGTAGAGCAAAATTAATTTCTATAAATTTCTTATAATGATTTTTTCCAAAGTTTCGAATGGCATTCGTTTTTCCAACTTGCCTTGCACCTTTTATAATTAACGGTAATTTTGTACTAGTCTTTTTCCATTCAATCAAATATTCATCAATTTTTCTTTTTAATCTTTCCATAAAAAGTATCACTCCTACTCATAGGATACCACATTTATCGAAGCGAAACAACAAAATATATCACATTTTTAGAAGCTTTTTACTACATTTTTCCACATTTTTAGAAAAGACATTTTTGATTAAGATACCTAATTTTCAGCTAAAATGCTCTTAATTTTCTCTTTTGCTGTCTGTATAGATTCTACATCAGGCATCATCACATAGGATTTTGTATTTTTATAAGTATATGTATATTCATGAGCATCTGTACCTTCCAATGTATACTTATCAATTTCCCATGAAGACATATCTTTTAATTGTTGCTTCACTAATTTCGTAATATTTTCAGTTCCAAAATTAGTCACAAACTTACCATTCATAGCATTCAACAAATCATTATATTTGATCATAATATTTTTTGATAAAACTTTATTTAAAATGGCCTCTAAAAGCATTTGTTGATGCATAACTCTTCCTACATCTCCTAACGCTAAACTTTTTCTTTCTCTAGCAAAAGCAAGAGCTTGCTTGCCATTTAAATGATTATTTCCTTTTTGAAATGTATAATTTACAGTATTTTTTCCATCTATATAATAAGCCTTAAATCCTTTATCTAATTCAATGTCTACGCCACCTAATTCATCCACAATATCTACTAAAGAGGTAAAATTAACTTTTGCATAATAATTAATATCGACATCTAATAAATCCTCAACTGTTTTAACAGATGTATCTATTCCATGAATTCCTGCATGGGTAATCTTATCTTTATACTTCGAAGTAATTCCATGTAAAGAAACATAATAATCTCTAGGAATACTTGTCAATAAAACTTTATGCGTAATTGGATTTACAGTCACCAACATATTCACATCACTTCTAGATACGCTAGTAATCTTTCCATAACTGTCAATACCAGATACAAAAATATTAAAAGGTTCTTTCACTATATTTACATTTTTAACAAGACCATCTTCAATTTCGATATCAATTGAAAATTCATAAATCACTCGTCCCTTGTCTAAAAGTTCATTACTTTCTTCTAAAAGTTTCTTTTCTGTTTCTTCTAACAAAATCGCATCAACATTTTGTTTTAACAAAGCACTCGCTAAACTATCCAAATCTTCAAATTCCACATATTCAACTGCTACTTTTTTACTCAAATATAATTTAGCTTCTAAAAGTCCTTTGTCATCTCCTAGCTTTACAATTCCTACTTTTTTATCCTGAATATCTTTTACTTTTTCATAATCACTTTGATTTAATACGACCACGCTATAGTTTTCAGTATTATAATTACCCCCATTCATTTTATGTAAAAAATTCATCGTACTCATAGAATAAAAAAGAATAAAAAACATCCCTACCATCTTAATCCCTGTAAAGATAGTACCAAAAAGCCTTCTCTTCCAACCTTTGCTAAGCATAAAAAGAGCCATCAAAAAATCATAACCAAAAAGAATACAAGCTAAAATAATAAAATAAATAAAAGGTAAAATATTTAAAAAATAAAGAGCACCTAAAGTAAGAATACTTATAAAAACAGATACAAAAAACAATCTTCTAAAAACTTTTTTCTTTCCAACCTTTTTCTTTTTTGTTTCCTCTTTCATCTCGAACAAGAACCCTCTTTCTTACTTTTTTCTATAATTACATTATAGCACGCATAGAAAAAACGTTTTCATTTCCCAAAACGTTTTTGTAAAGCAATAGTCAAGTTAAATTGGAAATCCACTTGTTATCGTATTAAATGCCCTTGTAAATAATTGAAGGATATTTGCTTGCTTCACTTCTTCTTTTACTATAACATCAACCTCTTTGATAACATTACCATTTTGATCAATGACTTCTAAAGATCCAACAATATCTTCACTAGAAACTGGTGCTTTAATAGGTTCTACAACTAAATTGTAAGTATATTCCTCTTTATCATCGGTAACTTTAGATAAAATTGTCACATCTTTTTCTATATACAATTTTGTTGATGTTACATTTCCCTTTTCTATTTTTACTTCTCCTAAATCTTTTTCTTTTGAAAGTAAAATATCAAGTTTATAAGTATTAAATCCATAGTTTAGCATATTCACAGTATCTTTGCTACGTGCATCACTCGTTTCAGCATTCATCACAACAGATAATAAACGCATGTCACCCCTTTTTGCAGTTGTTGTAATACAATATCCCGCTTGATCTGTATATCCGGTTTTTAAGCCATCAACACCTTCATAAAAACGAACTAAACGATTGGTATTCACAAGCCATACACTAGAACCATCAGGCTTTTTTAAGTAATCTTCATAAATGCTTGTAAATTCTAATATTTTTTCATGTTTTAATAACTCTATTGCCATAACACTCATATCCCTAGCTGTGGTATAATGATTTTCACTTTCAAGTCCATGTGGATTATCAAAATGAGTATTTTTAAGCCCCAAAGAAGCTGCTTTATTATTCATTGCTTCCACAAATGCATCGACACTGCCACTCACTTTTTCAGCCATGGCAACAACAGCATCATTTCCACTTGCGACTGCTATTCCTTTTATTAATTCTTGTACTTTGTATTTTTCACCAGTTTGTAAGAAAATTTGACTACCACCCATACTAGAAGCATTATCACTAATGACAACATCATCATCAAAACTAAGCTTTCCTGAATCAATTGCTTCCATAATAAGAAGCATACTCATCACTTTTGTCATAGAAGCTGGAGCAAGTTTTTTATCGGCATTTTTTTCATATACAACTTTTCCAGTTGATACTTCAAGTAATAGAGCACTTTCTGCATTTTCTGCTAACTCTTCTGCATGAACACCACCAATAAACAAAAAGAATGCCAATATACCTACTATTATCTTTCGCATAACCATCACCTAGTTAAAAATATGTCTTATCTATCAAAATATGACATAGATTCACCAAAGATTTTTTTACAATAAAACATGGAAAAAGGTGAGATTATGAAAAGGAAAGAAATTTTACTATCAAGCATCTTTATTATTCTTATAGCTAGTTCTTCTACATATTTTTTATCTCTTGAGAATAAAAATAGTAAAAAGGAGTTAGATGTAATGAAAAAAGAAGAAAGTGTACTAAGTTATATAGAGAATCAAGAAGAATACAACCCTGAATATCAAATTTTTTATGAACAAATTCGTTATCGAGAAGAAGAGAATTTTTTTAATGAAATCAATACACTTTTAGATTTAAACTACACACCAGAAGATATTAATAATATTTATGATTATCTTCGCCCAGAAAATAGAGAAAAAATACTCTCCATGGAAAAAGTAGAATTAAAAAATTATTATTCCATCTCTAATTTTGAAGTAGAAAAAATTGCTCGTTATGAAGAATATCAACAAAAAAATAACTATACTTTAACTGAAGCCGTTTTAAAAGTAAATATTGGTTTAGATCATGATTTCTATACCGAAATTGAACCCATTAAAAATAAAGAAGAATATACTGTATTAGTAAATAAATATCGTTCTTTAGAAGACTATGTTCCTACGGATTTAAAAAGCTTAAGTTATGATACAAAATATATGCTTAGAGAACAAGCTGCTGATGCATTTGAAAAACTAGTAAGTGCTGCTAAGTTAGATAATATTTTTATAAGGCCTTATAGTGCTTATCGTTCTTATGAATACCAAGAGTCTCTATATGAACACTATGTAAATCAAGACGGAAAAGAACTCGCAGATACTTATTCAGCAAGGCCGGGACACTCAGAACACCAGACAGGACTTGCCGTAGATGTTTGGAGTGAAGGAGCTACAGAAATTAAAGAAAGCGATGCTAAATGGTTGCAAGACAATTCTTATAAATATGGCTTTATTATTCGTTATACCAAAGAAAATGAAAGTATAACAGGTTACATTGAAGAGCCCTGGCATTTACGATATTTAGGTATTGAAATTGCAACTGATGTTTATAATAAAGGAATTACGTATGACGAATATTATGATTTATGCATAAAATAAAGAAGAAATTTTAAAGACTCATTTCTTCTTTTAATTTTTGAATTTCCTCTAAAGATAGACTAGTATATTTTACTATTACTTCTATATCTTGCTCATCTATAAGCATTTTCTTAGCCGTTTCGATATTAGCTTCATTCTTGCCTTCTTTTAAGCCTTCT
>CASDHD010000069.1 GCA_949280095.1 uncultured Bacilli bacterium | reverse complement strand
TAATCCTATACTTGCTAGACTTAAGATTTTCTTCTCGGTCCTTCCTAAGGTTCTTCTACTTAATATCCCCCCCCCAGGTTAGCTCCTGAAGTTGAGAGGTTCTTTTCTTTCTTTTTCATTTTTTTCCTCCTATTATTAACTCTATTATAACGAGTCTAAAAGAAAAATGCAACTTATTTGTTGTATCGTTGTTAAAAAAAATAACGGACAATTTATTTACCCGTTACTTTTTTGAGTTATTTCTATTTTCACCTTACTACTTACAATGTATGTTACGCGCGGATCATCGCCTTCTATTTTCAAATCTAACTCATGAATACCTACTGTATATCCTGCCAAATCTACATATGCCATAATCTTTTCTTCTGTAATACTTTCAATAACAGATTCAACACCTTTAACTTGTACAGCTATAGCACCGTTATCTGGCGGGAAGTTCGCAGATAAATTACCATCAAGATTTTTACTATGAACATCTGTAATATTGATAGTTTTTTGTCTTTCATCACCAAAATTAATACTTACTTTAGCACTTGATTCACTAATATGTCTTACACCAGTCGGTTTTGTCACTGTTACATTGTAAGTTTTAGCACCACTATTTCCTAATCCATTTACATCAATGGTTACTGGTACGCTTGTGATATTATCAATTACACTTTTTTCTCCATAAATATCTACGGAATAAGTATCAGCGCCATTAATTTTTACCTCTGAGATTGCTTTACCAGTTGCAAGCTCTCCTGTTGTTAATACTTTAATTGGAACTGTTGCTTTATACGTATCTAAAGTTACAGAAGCAGAAATACTAGATGGGACAATTTCAACATTTGTAAGCATCTGTCCTTTTTCATCATAAGCCACAAGTGGAATATTATCCGTTTCATACATTCCAGCATCGGAGTAATCTTTATTATTTAAATCTACCAACGCTTTAACAGTTGCAATTTTGTTTAAAGCATCTTCAGAACCTTTTACAACTACTTCACTTTTTGAAAGTTCTACATTTTCTACACTTAATTTTTCACTTAGTTTATCTTCATTTAATAAGTCATAAGAGACTGCAAATAATTTACTAACTTTATTCTTAATTGTAACAGTTACATAAGTTGGATCAATTTTATATTTAATAGAGTCTACGGTTTGATTATAAGTAAGTTTTACTCTATAAGATGAACTACTTGGTTTGTAGTCTGTTAAATCAAGAACTACTTCATGACCACCTAGTTGTTTTGCTAAATAAATTGCACTTTTATTCCCTGTTAAAATAATATCAACAGAATCCACAATACCTTCAACAACATAAGCTTCTTCATTATATAGAACCTTCACAGGTTGACTTGCAAGCACTTCGGCTTCATTTTGAACTAAATTGATAACTTCTCTATCCACTAGAAAAAACATTGTTACTGCAAATATCAAAGATAAGTACAATAAAATATTAGGTCGATTTAATATTTTTTCTATTTTATTGGAGTTGTTCTTTAATCTGTCTGTAATTTTAAAAATCAATCTACTAATGGGAAGGATTAGAAAACGGTCGATTTGATGGTAAATTCCTATAAAAAGGGCAATAAAGATATTTCTTTTTTTCTTTTTATTTTCTCTTTTATTCATCTTCTTCATCTCCTTCTGTTATATTGTCTTTATCAGCTTCGTAGAAGATTTCAGTTTTTGGTTTTAATTCTTCCATTAAACGTAAACGGAATTCATCCAACGTCAAATTATAATTCAAGTCTCCATCACAAGCAATACTAATCTTTCCAGTTTCTTCAGATACAACAAGTGCTAGAGCATCACTTTCTTCTGCAATTCCTAATGCTGCTCTGTGTCTTGTACCAAGCTTTTTATTAACATTTGGATCCATACTTGTTTTAAATACACTACCTGCACAAGTAATACGATTTCCTTGAATGATAACGCCTCCATCATGAAGAGGTGAATTTGGGAAAAATAGATTACTTAGTAATTCACTTGTTACATCAGCATAGATTTTTGTAGCAGGTTCAATATATTCTTGTAAAGAAATATCTCTTTCAATAACCATTAATGCTCCTATTCTATTTTTCTTCAAATACTCAACAGCTTCCATTATTTCACAAACCATTTTTTCACGTTCATCACCAGTTAGGGTTTTGTGTCTACCAAGTAATTGGGTACGTCCAATACTTTCTAGAACACTTCTTATTTCTGGTTGGAAAATAATGATGATAGCAAGAGGCCCCCATTCAAAAATATATTCTAGTATAATTCCAACTGTATATAAGTTAAAAATTTTACTAATAATTTCAATAATGAATATTAATATAACACCCTTTACGATTAAAATCATTTTTACATTATTTTTAATATTCTTTAATATATAGTAAAACAATAACCATACAACACAAATATCTAACACTTTTGTAGTTAAAGCCCATAATGCTTGCATTGACATCTTAATCAACTCCTGTATGTTATTCATTATAACAAATTTTTCATTACAATTCTACCTTAAAGAAACAAAAAATATGCTTTCTAAAATAAAAAATCAAGTAAGGAAATAGATAAATTTATATTTCTTTCTTGATTTTTTTCTTCTTAGCGTACTTGTCTTTTGATTAATTTTGCGTGTAAAACAACCTTTACATCATGGTTCCAACAAGTAGAGAGTGTGAGTATCTTGTCTTTTGTGGTTACTTGAGTATTAAAGTTGTGAATACTTCTGTCTAACATAATATTAATAAATTTTTGGTGAGATTCTTCTGAACCAAACTTTGAAATCAAATAATAGGTTTCATTTGGTATTTTATAAACTGAGAAAACTTGCCATAACGTATTTTCTTTTGGTGTTGAGATATATATGGTGTAGTTAGAAGAATTTTCATACCAAGAAGAATCTACTATTTTTTTAAGACTTCCAAAAATGGTTCCGTTTTTTCTTCCATGACCATAGATAATGGTATTATCAGAAAGATTATCCATATTATTACGGTAATCTAAGAATACCCAACCGCCGCCATTTTTGCTATTATCAAAAGCGTGTGTCAAATAGTATTTGTTGTCTGTTGCTTGTACAACTGGATAGTTTACATTGGTGCCATTTACTTTTAAGAATGCCTTGGTATTTTTGTTTGTTTTTAATAATTCATCAAAATCTACACTCATTAAAGGTAAATCAACAAAGGAATAGTACATGTCTTGTTTATTTTCTGGCGGATTTACAAGTTCAGTATCTTCTACTACTTCTTCAACAGGTGTGTTGTTTTCCGTGGCTTCCATTAAATTTTTCGCTGCGATATTGTCTTTTCTCCAAGAATAAAATTTATATCCTGAAAAAGACAAGCCTCCTACACAAATAATCAAAATAACTATCCAAACCTTTAAAGGTATTTTTTGCATTTGTTTTTTTAGTTTTATAAACAATTTTAAATGCAATTTCTTTTTCTTTTGTGGTTCTTTTTTATTCATTTTTTTCTTTTTCAATCCGTTACCTCCTAAAAGAAAAAGGTGATTTTCATCACCTTAATTTCTTTATGAAAACTTTATTTAAATAAGATTATCTAAATAAACTTTTCTTTAATGAAACAGCAATTCCACCAACACTTGCAAGTGCCATACCAACATAACTTAGTAATGCATCAAATGTTTGAGGATTTTCATTAGGTTCATCATCACCAGTTGTATTATCAGTTGGATTATCAGGGTTAGTATCGTTTGGAACTGATGGTGAAGGAACTTCGCTAGAGTCAATGTCTTGTTTATTGATCATTTTGTTCAAATAGTTTGTGTATTTGTCAACTTCGCCTTGGCTTCTAACATCTTTGTCGTCTAATTGGTCTGCATCAGCAGCTAATCCATTTGCAATGTCAAGTTCTTCTTCAGTATATTTTTTTGCTAGTTCATTAGCAAAATCTTCATTTTCCATAGCTTTATTGAATTCTTCTACTGCTTTTTTAAATGCACTAGTATCTGCTTCTTTGATTTGATATTTCTTCATTCCACCTACTGTGCTATCATCAGCTTCACGGAAAATTGAAGGAATACCAGTTACTATAACATTTTGACTATTATAAGAAATTGTATAGGCATAGTCTGTATCATTAAAATCCACTTTGCTAAAATCAACGCTAATACCTTTTTTACCACCAGCAACATTAACAACAACATCAGCAGTAGAAACAGCATCTACAATAACTTTAGTATTATCATCTGCATGTTCTGCTAAAGATACAGGACCAGTAACGGTTCCTTTTACTGTTAAATTTGCAATACCATCGATAGTACCTTTGAAAACACCATTTTCATAAGTTGTTGCACCAGTCATTGTTAAAGCTTTAGCACCAGTAAGATTACTATTTTTGATTTCAGCAGTTGCTACTTTTAAAGCGTTTCCTTTATTGGAAGTAATGTCTACATCAATTAGTTCTAGACTATCTGATGCAGTTACACAATCAGAATTTGCTCTTTTACAAGTAATATTACCATTTTTGATAGTAACTTTTTTACCACTATTTCCAACTGAAACAGAACCAGTTTCAAGAGTAATATTGTTGTTTTTTAAATCAATTACGATATCTTCTGAACCATCACCAATAATAGAAAGGTTTCCATTATCAATATTGTAAGAAGATGCTAAGTTTGAACTAACTGTGATAGATTGATCTCCGTCAACATTTCCTCCTTTAATTGTACTTATTTCAGCTGCATTTGCAACTACTGGAGCTAATACCAATGCTAGTACTGATACTCCTAAAACATTTCTAATTTTGCTTATGTTTCCTTTAACCATAATCTTTTTTCTCCTTTCATGCTGATTATAGCATTTAAACCCCCCCCCCCTTGTCAATACTTTTTGGTAAATTTTTCCAATAAAATAAAAAATGCCCGTATTTAAGGCACTTTTTTTTTAGTTAAAATCTTATGATTTTTTTCTTTTTAATTCGATATTTTATGATAGCCACTCCAGCAATCAAACACATAAATCCAATTAAACCAATTTTTAATTTTTTGCTCTTTTCTTCTTTTTTTGCATTTGTTTCTTTTATTTCTTCTTGTTTTTGATTTATGTCGTCTTTTTTCTTTTCTTCTTGTTTATTATTTTCTGTATTATCAGTGTTTGTACTGCTTTCTATTTCATTATCAGGAAGATTACTTTCTACTTCACTATTTGTTGTACTATTGGTATTTCCGTTATTGATACTGGCAGTTGGTTTTTTGGTATTTGTAGTTGCTGTCCATTTATTACTTGAACTATCATTTTTATTGGTTGTATCAGAAGAAGTATTTGTTTGGTTATTATCATTTGTATTGTTATTATTGTTGTTACTATTATCATTATTGTTATCGTTGTTGTCTTTGTTATCCTCTTCTTTTTCAATAATCCAATCCACTTTGGCTGTAATAGAACTTTCTTTACCATTTACAGTATATTGGAAAGTAAATTCGCCATTTTTAGTAAAAGTATAGGTATTACTTCCATTGTTATTTGTAATAACAATAGGTCCACCTTGATTAATTAGCATAACGGTAACTGGATTTTTTGTTGGAGTTTGTATACTATAACTTAATTTTATTTTAGGAGATTCTACTTCTTTTTTAATCCAGTCTACCTTTGCTGTAATGCTACCTGTATTTCCTGCTAAATCTTGATATTCAAATGTAAATTCGCCATTCTCTGTAAATGTATATTCGGTTTTATTATTATTGTTTGTAACTAGCACATTTTCTTTGTCAAATGTTATACTTGCCGTTACATTTTCATTCGTTGCTGTAGTTTTATCGTAGGTAATGGTTGCTTTTGGTATATCTAAATCTATCCAATCCATTTTCGCTGTTGCTGTTCCCTTATTACCTGCTCTATCTACAAATTCGAAAGTAAATTCGCCATTAGAAAGAAACTCATGTGTAAATGGATTGATATTGGTAATATAATTTCCATCCGTATCCCAAACATTACCATCACTATCAGCAGTAAATCCAGGAACAAGAATACCATCTATATTATAAACATTTCCGTCTTCATCTGCGCTATAACCATCCTTGCTATTGTTCGTTACAGTGATTTCTTCACTCGGTTTCAAAGTTGCAACAACAGGCTGATTAGTTGGACTATTAGGACTAAATTCAATAGT
>CASDHD010000068.1 GCA_949280095.1 uncultured Bacilli bacterium | reverse complement strand
CTTTCTTCTTATGTAAAAAAAGAAGGACAGTCTTTACTCTCCGTTTTACATGATTATGATGCATTACAACATTTACAAAGTTCTGGTAAATTTAAAATGATTGCATGGGAAGAACCAAAAGATAATTTGGCTACTGTCTATAGCGAGGAAGAAATAAAATTTAAATTACAGACTTTTTTAGAAACTGTATTTATGCTGTCTAACAATATAGATAAAAAGAGACTTCCTATCTTTTTGGCTGGTTTTGAAGCGGTAAGAAATGTAGCTTTAAAGTTAGGTTTAGAATATTTATGGCGTTATGTATATTCTATTTCAGAGGAAGAAAAATTCGATGATTATTTTGTAATTCGCCTAGAAAACTTCATTGCTTCTTGTGATTTTTCAGTAAGGGAAGTTCCTTTATGTGTAACTAAATCCATTTTGTATAAACGTGTAAATGTGCGAAATGTGTTTAAAGAACCATCTCTTCGAAGAAAAGTCTTGAAAAGTAAGAAAAGTTAAGATAAAATTTTTATAAGGTGGTTTAATTATGGATAAAGATAAAAAAATGTTTTTGGGAATACTTCTTCTTTTGTTTATGTTTATGATTTTTGTAGGAATTATCGCATTTCGTGATAAAAAAGTGGAGAGTATTGTGAACAGTGATTCCATTAATTTTAAAAATGAATATGAGTCATTAAATAATGTTGTTCGAGAAAAAGATGGTAAAACGATACGTGAGATTTCGATTGATACAAATAATCCTGTGGATATTTTGACAGAAGAAGAAACAGTTTCTTTATTAGAAAGTGGAACAGGAATTATTTATTTTGGTTTTCCAGATTGTCCTTGGTGCAGAAGTATGTTACCTGTTTTATTAAAAACTTTAGATAATATGAGTATTGAAAGGCTTTATTATTTAAATGTAGCGGATATTCGAGATACGCTTTCTTTGGGTGATAAAAATAAGGTGGAAGTAAAAGAAGAAGGAACAAAAGGTTATTATAAGATACTAGAACTTTTAGATGATGTACTAGAACCTTATTATTTAACAAGTGAAGATGGTAAGAAAATAGATACAAAAGAAAAAAGATTAATGGCTCCAACTGTTGTTGCTGTAAAAGATGGAAAAGTTGTTGACATTCACGTAGGAACTGTAGAAAGTCATGAAAGTGGTTATGATGAACTTTCTATAGAACAACAAGAGGAATTACAAAATCGTTTTATGGAACTTATTCGTAAAGTTTACGAAGTTGATTGTGATGAAGCTTGCTAAAAAAGAGTGTAAAACTCTTTTTTTTCTTGTATAATGAAATAAGTGAAGTAGAGGTGTAAACTATGAAACTAATTACGTTATTACCTGCAGACAAATATATTGTTGTCAATAAAACGATTCTTACTGATAAAGAACGTAAAAATTTGATTAGTTTATATGAGCCAATTATCGGGTATGCGGCGGTGAGTCTTTATTTAACTTTATGGCGAGATTTAGATAGGTTAGAACTTGTGAGTATGGATTATAACCATCATCATTTAATGAGTTTACTTAAGTGCAATTTAGATACAATTAAAAATGCTAGAATGTCTTTAGAATCAGTAGGACTTTTAAAAACATACGTAAAGCAAGGAGATATCAATAGTTATGTTTATGAACTTTACTCCCCACTTAGTCCAAAGGAATTTTTTGCCCATCCTATTTTTAGTGTTATTCTTTATAACAATTTAGGTAAAACGGAATATGATCTTTTAAAACAAGAATTTCAAGAACATAAAATTGATTTAAAGGAATATCAAGATATTACAGCAACTTTAGATGCAACTTATAAAGCAACTAGTCTTACAAGCTTTGATGCTTTAGGAAAAAAAGAAAGTTCTATTGCGTTACAAGATCAAGTGGATTTCGATTTGTTATTTTCTTCCATACCAAAAGGAGTTTTAAATGAACGAAGTATTAATAAAAAACTAAAAGAACTTATTAACAATTTGGCTTTTATTTATAATTTAGATACTTTTAAAATGACGGAACTTATTAGGATGGTTATCAATGAAAAAGGATATATCGACAAAGAAGATTTGCGCAAAACGGCACGTAAGTATTATCAGTATAATAACAATGGCAAGTTACCGACTTTAGTCTATCGAACGCAACCCGAGTATTTAAAAAATCCAGTTGGAGATAATACCAATCGTGGTAAAATTATTGGAGTATTTGAAAATACGAGTCCTTATGACTTTTTGAGAAGTAAGTATAAAGGAGCTAATCCGACAAGCCGTGATTTAAAACTTTTAGAAAGTCTTTTAATTGATTTGAATTTAAAACCAGCTGTTGTCAATGTTTTAATTGACTATGTTTTAAAAAAGAATGATAATAAACTTAATCAAGCGTTTGTAGAAACAATTGCTGGACAATGGAAGCGACTTAATATTGAAACAGCAGAAGATGCTATGAATGTTGCAGAAAAAGAACATAAGAAATATAGCAAGAAAATTACCAATCCAAAAGTGGATAAACTTGTTGAACCTGTTTGGTTTAATGAAAAGCTAGAGAGTGATGCCATGAGTGAGGAAGAAACACAAGAACTTGCAAGTATTTTAAATAAGTATAAGTAGGAAGTGGAAATCTATGCCTTTATTAACAGAAATGGAACTAGGAAAAAAGAATGCTATTGATTTAGAAAAAAGTTTTAAAGAAGCCTGTGATGATTCTGATTTTGTATCTTTGGTAAAAACTTTAAAGTTAGAAAAAAAAGAAGCAATGAAAAAAACTAGTAAATTGCAAAATGCCTTGTTAGAAAAAAAGCAATGTGCAGATTGTAAAGGACTTTTTATGTGTAAAAATTCTTATTCAGGACATCTTGTTGTTCCAAATAAGAAGTATGGTAAACTTTATTTTACATATATGCCTTGTCGATATCAAAAAAAGGTTTTAGAACATGAAGAAGAAGATAGTTTGAAAATTCGAATGAAAGATATTGATACGAAAGATAAACGTCAGCTTGAGGTTATTAAATGGATGGATACTTTTTATGAGAATTATGATGTTTTAAAAAGGACAAAAGGTTTGTATTTACATGGAAGTTTTGGGTCTGGAAAAACCTATTTGTTATCGGCTTTGTTAAACGAGTTACAGGAAAGTAAAAAAGTATCTATAGAAATTGTTTATTTTCCTGATGCTTTGCGTTCTTTAAAGGAAGATTTTGATTCTTTTGGATATAAAATGCACAGATTTATGTATGTAGATATTTTACTCCTTGATGATATTGGAGCAGAAAAAGTAACGGAATGGGGAAGAGATGAAGTACTCGGTGTAATTTTACAGACAAGAATGGATAAAGGAAAAACTACTTTTTTTACTTCTAATTTAACCATTCAAGAACTAGAACAAAATTTATCTCTTACAAAGAATAGTGTGGATAAAGTAAAAGCTAGAAGAATTGTTGAAAGAATAAAACAATTAACAACAGATTTAGAACTTGTAAGTGAGAATAGAAGGAAGTAAGACAAAATGGCAAAAGTTAAAATTAGTGAGGAAAATAAATCTTTACAAAGAATCGATGAAAAATGTATTGATTGTGGACAATGTTATGAAACTTGCAAAAGTAAGAATCATTTAGTGAATGACGATTGTATCAATTGTGGACAGTGTATTTTGACTTGTCCTATGGGAGCTTTGGTACCAAAATATCATTATAGAGAAGTATTAGCCAATATTAATGATGAGGAATCGATTGTAACAATCAGTATTAGTCCAGCAGTTCGTGTTGCAATTGGCGATGAATTTGGATATGCACCAGGAGAATTTTTGGAAGGAAAACTTGTAGGAGTTTTAAAAGAAATTGGCTTTGATTATGTTTTTGATACAACTTTTGGTGCTGATTTGACGATTATGGAAGAGGCTACAGAACTTTTAAAAAGAATGGAAAAATGCGAAAATTTGCCAATGTTTACAAGCTGTTGCCCTTCTTGGGTACTTTATATGGAGAAGTATCATCCTGAGGCGTTAAATCATTTATCTACTTGTAAAAGTCCGATTGGAATGCAAGGGGCAGTCATAAAAAATTATTTTGCTAAAGTGAAGAATTTAAATCCAAAAGATATTGTCACCGTTTCTCTTGCTCCTTGTGTATCAAAGAAAAGCGAAATCGAAAGCGATGAAAATAATAACTATGTTTTGACAACTAGTGAACTATCCATGCTTATTCGTGAAAAAGGAATTGATTTTAAAACGATAGAAGAGCAAGAATTTGATGCTTTGCTTGGTAAAGGGAGTGGTAGTGGAGTTATTTTTGGTACTAGTGGTGGTGTTATGGAAGCCGCTTTACGTACTGCCTATTTTTTGTTAAATCAAAAAAACGCTCCCGAAGATTTTTATCATTTGACTAGCATTCGTGGTGATATACCTATAAAGGAAGCAGAAGTAGATCTTGGTGTTACTAAAATTAAAGTAGCTGCTTTATATGGAATTGAAAATATTAGTAAAATGTATGATTCTTTAAATGAGTATCAATTTATAGAGGTTATGACTTGTAGAACAGGTTGTGTAGGTGGTGCTGGTCAACCATTACTCCCTATTCAAAAACTTGCTTCTGTTATTGATGCCCGAAGTAAAAGTTTGTATGAAAATGATGCAAGTTTAACTCTAAAAAATAGTCATGAAAATCCAAATGTGCAAAAGGTTTATCAGGAATTTTTAGAGCATCCATTGAGTGAGAAATCGGAGAATTTGTTGCATCACAGTTATGAGGATAAGTCACATTTATTAAAAGTTATGAAATAAGGGAGTATATCCTTATTTTTTAGTTTTGTAAACGTCAAATACAACCAATTAGTTGTAAAATGAGTTATTTTTTGTTATACTAAGTTCAAGAATAATAGAAACGAGGTCTACAATGAAAAATATTTTTAAGGATAAAAGAAATATATTGATTGCTGGAATTACTTTTGTTTGTTTTCTCATCATTGTTGTAAGTGTCAGTTATGCCTATATCATGTATACAACAAGACAAAAAGAAATCAATGTAGTAGAAACAGATTGTATACATGTAGAAATGGAAGAACTAACAAATGCAATCAACTTAGTAAATGCGTATCCAGTACTAGATGAAGTAGGAGAAAGAAATAAACCATTTCGCTTTAAACTAACGAATACATGTGGAGTAGGAGTAAATTATAATCTAAATCTAGAAGTAATGGAAAGTGAAAAAAGAGTAGCATCCAAGAATATAGCAGTAAAAGTAGATGAGTTAGAAAAAACAATATTAACAAACAATCCAACAACAGAAGTAACGTATGAAGAAGAAGATTACACAGGAGTCGAAGCATATACCATACACCAAGGAGAACTAAAACCAGGAGAAAGTATTACGCATGAGTTAAGACTATGGTTAGATGCAAATGCAGGAAACGATAGTCAAAATGGCAAGTTCTATAGTAAAGTCATTATTGAATCATTCCAAAACCAAATAACAGAATATCAAGAGAGTATCTTAAATGGAGCATACCCAGTATTAGCTGATAACTTAGTACCAGTTGAAATCGATGATACAGGAAAAGTCACCAAAGCAAATATCTATAATGAATGGTATAGTTATGAAAACAAGAGATGGGCGAATGCAGTTATCCTTTTAGATAAAACAATGGAATACAAAGAATATGAAGAGATACCAGAAGAAAATATAGAAAGTTACTTTGTGTGGATACCAAAATACTCTTATGAGTTATGGGACTTAGGAGAATATAGTAGTTTAACAAGTCTTGATACAAGTAAAGTACATACGATACCAATCAAATTTGGAATCGAGAATACAAGTGATGCAAACTCCAATGAATGTACAACCCCAATGACAAGTGGAGCAACAGGCAATTGTAAAATAGGAGACTATATGACACCACCAGCATTCATCACAATGGGAACGAATGGATTATGGGTAGGAAAGTTTGAAACAGGGTATAAAGGAGCCACAAGTACTGCTAATGCCAAAGTGAATTCATCAGACTCTACAAAAGTGCAAATCAAACCAAATGTGTATTCATGGGGAAATATTCAACCTTCTAATGCGTATCTTGCAAGTTACAACTATCAAAGGGATCTAGACTCTCATATGATGAAGAATACGGAATGGGGAGCAGTAGCATATTTACAACACTCAAAATATGGAAGTGCAACAAGTGTAAGAATCAATAATAATGAAGCCTATATCACAGGTT
>CASDHD010000067.1 GCA_949280095.1 uncultured Bacilli bacterium | reverse complement strand
CTATAACTTTATCAAAAACACTTTTTTCAAAAGGTAATAAAACTCTTTTTCTATATTTTTCAATATAGTTATTATTTTCATACGAACTTTTTATTTTATTTTTCATAGAAATGCCATCTAAAACACTTTCATCTAAATCTATAAATCCATTTCTGCTCCATAACCATAGTGCAGTATGGATATCGATGGGTTTATACTTTGTTCCTTTAAACAACTTATTCCATTTATCTATTACTATTTGTTGAACGTCAGTTCGTTCTAATTCTTTATCATCAATAAGACCTAATTTATGCGTTGCTTTAATAACATGTGTATCAGGAGCTACTGTTAGATTCTCTATGTTTTTATATTCTAATTCAGTATATTGCCAAATAACGTATAGCCAATAATTACATATTTTTGTACCAGATAAATATGGGAACTTCTTTTTATTAGTCTTTTGTATAAAATATCTAATCTTATCTACATCATTGTCTAATGTATCGAATAATTTTCTTATATCACCATTAAATAATTCTACAAAAGTACGACACAATGTTAACCATATTTCCGTTTGCTTTTGTTTTTGTAATGCAACCTTATATTTAGTAAGTGCAGCCTGTACTTCTTCAAAACCTTTTTCTAAACAAGTACGAGGATTAAATACAAATCTTGTATCTTCATCACTATATGTTTTATTGGCACTTTCCCACAATGTATAAGAATTTCTTTGATAGTTTAAAGCCATAGGCAGTGTAAAATATAAATAGTTCTCTATCGAATCTTTTTTTAAATGCGGATTTGCATCTTCTGGCATAAAATCTCCGCCAAGACTACCTCGCTTCCACATTATATATAAAATATCTACTTTTCTCAGTATCTCATCTTTATTTAATACCATAGCTACATCACTTCTTCCACTATTGCTTTGGCAGCATTTTCTATGTTTTTATCTTTATTATTTACAACATAATGATAATCTAAAAACTTTCTAAATTCATTTTCTGTAACATGGTTTTTTTCTTCTTCTGTTAAATTTTTTTGACCTTGTTCACTTCTAACCAATATGGTTGTTACATCATAAACACTTTCTACCATATCTTCAATCTCAGGAAGTAATCTTACATCTGATATAACCACTACATCAAAATATATTTCATAAATCCGAAAATCCTCTAACATTCTTCTTATAAAAAATGTTTTATCTTGCAGTTCTTCTCTAATTAATGTTCCTGTATTTTGTAAAAATGCACGGGGCTTATTTTCTCTATTTCCGTCATACCCCAAAATTTCACTAGCATACATTTTGATATATTTACTGTATTCTGTTTGTAACGCCCGTAAACCTTTTTCTTTTGCTTCTTCAACTATTTTTTCACCTAAATACGTTTTGCCCGAGCCTGCACTTCCTGCAATTAAAATCACTTTCATACAACACCTCCTAAGAACACAAAAACTAACCAGTAAAGGAGTATTAACAACTCATTTATCATTTGTTGTTTCCTTTTAAATCTTCCATTAAACTTTTCTTTCCAAATTATTTCAATAAAATTCCACCATTTACATTAATATTTTCACCATTAATGTAATCTGCTTGATCACTCAATAAGAATAAAACTAAATTAGCAGTATCTTCCGTTTTACCAAGTCTTTTACTAGGATTTTTTTCAGCAGTTGCTTTAATTTCATCTTCTGTATAACTTTGCATTGCTAAAGGTGTAAGTGTCAAAGATGGACTAACTGTATTTACTCTTATATTATATTTCGCAAGTTCTAAAGCACAACATTGTGTAAGCATAATAGTTGCAGCCTCACTTGTACAATAAGCTAGCGAGTCTTCCAAAGGCCTTGTACCAAGTCTTGATGCAATATTGACTACTCTAGGGTATTTAGACTTTTTCATTAAAGGAATTGCATTTTTGATACATTGCCATCTAGCAACGACATTAACATTTAACTCGTATCTATATTCTTCTACTGTTAAATCCTCAATAGCTAAAACTTTATCATAGGCAGCACAATTAACTAAACCATCTAACTTATCATACTTTTTATTAATTTCATCAAACATTAGATTAACGTCACTTTCATTTGATAAATCTGCTTTTATTAGTAAAATATTTTCTTTGTAATCCGACAACTCTTTCATTGTTTCTTCTACCATTTTTTCATTGTGTCCATAAGTAATGATGACTCTTGCTTGGCTTTCTAATAATTGTTTAGCAATTTGACGTCCAATTCCTGATGTTGACCCAGTTACTAAAAAAATTTTATTTTTAAAATTTATAGTCATTCTCTATCCTCTTTCTTTATTATAAAAAAGACCACAAAACTCACCAATCAAGGAGCAAGTTCTGCGGTACCATCCTTTATTTTACTTAATTTAAGATAACGGAGCATATCCCCCGATTAATCTAGAATAAGTAGCACATTTATTTCTTTCTTTGTCTATTTTCCACCAGCATAAACTCTCTATAAAATACTAAAAATAAACTTTCTTATTTTAAACGATTAATTATTTTGTAAGATTTGATATTTATTTTGAACAAATTCCCAGATAACTTTTAATAAAGCAATACAAGGAGTTGCTAAAATCATTCCTATAATACCAAAAAAATTATTAAAAATCAATAAGCCAATCATAATAGTAACAGGATGTAACTTCATCGTTTTACTCATAACAACAGGTTGTAAAATAAAATTTTCCACACATTGTACGATAACACAAATAACTAGAGTCATAACACCAATAAATGTACTTTGTGAAAAACCAATAACGACTGCAATAGCACCACCTATATAAGGCCCAACATAAGGAATCAAATCAGTAATCCCACAGAAAAGCCCGAAAAGAATAGGTGCTTGTAACCCAATAATCCAAAAGCCAATCGAATCACATACAAAGACCATAACAGCAACCAACATTGTTCCATTAACACTTTTTCTTACCTCTCCCCCAATATTATTGAGTAAAACTTGGGCTTCAAACCTTTTTCGCTCAGGAAGTAAATTCAAAAAATGACGAGAAATAGAGTCAAAGTCAAATAACATATAAAGACCTACAAACAATCCTAAGGCAATTGTTACTAAACTTGAAAAGAAGCTAACCATAACATCTAATAATGTCGTTGGAAATGATGTTGTAAAATTCGTTACAGCATTTTCCAAAGTGGTCATAACATTGTTTCGAATTGTATTCACATCAATTCCTTCTACATGAGAAAATTTTAAAAATATAGAATTAATACTTTCCTTTACCTGATTAAAAATAGCTGGAAGATTACCTATAAGTTCATTAATTTGTGTATAAACAGTTGGCACTAAGAAACGTAAAAATACTACAATAATAAACAAAAATACAATGTACACCATTATAGAGCCAGCCATTCTAGGAATTCCTTTCGACTCTAATTTTTTTACTATAGGATTGAAAAGCCAAGCAATCACAAAACCTATAAATAATGGAGATAATACTTTTAAAAACGCTAAAATAAATTGTAAAATTCCCCATTCTTTTATTAAGATTGTCACAATTAAAATGCACGCAATAATCATCGCTAAATACAAAATATGAAGAATTTTACTCGATAAACTAACTACTTCATTAATATTTTCAATATTAAGTTCACTTTTTTTCTTTTTTTCCATTAAATTGCTTCCCCCACTTTCTCTGTTTCACCATCTAAACTAAAACTTTTGGCATCTATTATTTTAACTTGCACAATTTTTCCAATCAAATCGTGTCCACCATCTATATTAACAAGTTTCATAGTATCAGTATACCCATAAATACGTTTTTTATCTTTTTCATTTTCACCTAATATTAAAACAGGGACAATACTTCCTACTAAACGTTTATTTGCTTCTAAAGAATATGCATTAACAAGTTCATTTAGTCTTCTTAATCTACTCTCTTTCGTCTTCATTGTAACATTATCTTTGATAAGGCTTGCAGGAGTTCCCTCTCTTGGACTATAAATGAAAGTAAATGCGGAATCAAATTTACAAGTATTCACGACATCTAGAGTTTCAAGAAAGTCCTCTTCCGTTTCATTCGGAAATCCTACTATAATATCTGTTGTAATCGAAACATTGGGAATTTTTTCTTTAATTGAATGAAATAAGCTAATATATTCTTCTTTTGTATAACGTCGCCCCATTAATTTTAAAATTGCATCACTGCCACTTTGTAGTGGTAAATGAATATAAGGCATAATATTATCATATTTCGCAATCACATCAATCATTTCGCTTGTAAAATTCCAAGGGTGACTCGTAACAAAACGAACTCGCTCGATTCCCGTAAGCGCTACTTTCTCTAATAAATCTTTAAAATCATACCCTAAATTTAAATCCCTACCATAGGCATTGACATTTTGACCTAATAACGTTACTTCTTTGTACCCATTTTGTTTAAGTTCTTCGACCTCTACAACAATATTCTCAAGTTTTCGACTTCGCTCTTTTCCTCTTGTATAAGGAACAATGCAGTATGTACAAAACTTATCACATCCATACATAATATCCACCCAAGCAGTAATTTTAGAATCTCTACTATACTGTATTCCTTCGTAGACATCCCCTTCAATACTATAAACCTCTATTTGCTGTTTATCTTTTTTCTCTAACAACAATTTTGGTAACTCACTAATATTATGCGTTCCAAATACAATATCAACATAAGGATGTTTCGTTTTGATTTCTTCTACTACATTCTCTTCTTGACTCATACATCCACCAATAGCAATCAATAATTCTGGTTTTTCTCTTTTTAAATGTTTACAACGTCCTAAATACCCAAATACTTTGTCATGAGCATTTTCCCTTATAGCACATGTATTTAAAACTACCAAATCACTTTCTTCTAAAATCGTTGTTTCCGTAAATCCTAACATTTCCAAGTATTTTTTTATTTCCTCTGAATCATGAACATTCATTTGACAACCATAGGTTCTTAAAAAATATTTTTTGCCTATAAAAGCACTAGGAAAATGATAGTTTACTTGTTTTTCTGTTACTTTTATATCTGTTCTTTTTTTTGCTTCTTTTAAATCTGGTAAATTCATATGTATCGCCTCTTTCGTATTATATCACAAAGCAATTATGAACGGCTATTTTTCGGATATTCTTCTTGTACTTCTAAGAGTTGTTTTCTTTTTGAATAAAGATTCAAACCATTTTCTAACATGATTGTTAAAAAATTTTTTGACTCTTGTGAAAATGAATGGATAAGTGTATAAAGATGTTGATAAAGTTGATCTAAAGACCTCGTATCATCAATCATATACAACATTGAATAATAGTAAATAGACATCATAGCTCTTGTTAAATTTCCACTCAAAGTATTTTGGAAAATAGTGGGATGAACTTCTCGAAAACTTTGAATAAATACTTTAATAGAATCCAAATAAAGTTGATCTTTTAGAGAAGAAAAAGAATTAACGCCAAGAATAGATTCAAAATCTTGTTTGCAAAAATACTGATATTTTTTATTATTTAGAAGATAACTTTGTTCTAAGTAAGGATAAGTATAACCCAAAGAAACTAAAGACTTATAAAAATAAAAAATATAATTAGGATTTTCTGACATGTATGCTCGATACATAATTTGCAAGTAATTAAAAAATTCAAAATAAATACCATATCGAAATCGAAAATCTGGATTTGGAAAAGCGATATTCTCATCTTTTACCGATTTACTTTCTTGCAAGAAAAAGAAACGATTTAAAACTCTTTTTTCATAAACAAAATTTCCATTATACATATTCGAATAAATAGAAGATTTACTTTTGAAAAAATTATTCTGTAATTCTAAACAATACTTGTGATAATCTTCTAACTCTATCAAATCATATAAAAACTGTTCATGCTGTAGTAATTCTCTTAATTTAGATTGATTTTCTTTAGTTCTTCCTTCTTTTAAGAAATTTTGATACTGAAAAGAAATTTTTTGCGCAATATGAAATAAATCTTCTACTTCTACATTCACCACAAAAAGTCACTTCTTTCTTTTTTTGGCCTATTATAACATGGAACCTAGAAATTCTCTACTTTTGTAATTTATTTTTTAAATTATAACTTTTTTTCAACTCGCGTTTTCTTTGCATAGAATTTTCCGATGTTTGCTTATTTAACTCTTTGTTTAACAAATATTCTATTATTTTTTCAATAACAAAAAAAATCGTTACATTTGAATATTTTTCAGCACCAATAATACAATCACTTTGTAATAACTTTGGTTTTTTATTTGCATATATCAATACTTTATAGGCAATTTCCAAAAATAAAGGTTACACTTTTTTATAAAGTTGGGGTGACAA
>CASDHD010000066.1 GCA_949280095.1 uncultured Bacilli bacterium | reverse complement strand
TATGACACAGCTTCCATGGCAGATGGATTTGGGTTTTGTTTAATTTTTTATTTTCTACGTTATCTAAAACGGCATTTTTAATCATTTCAATACTATACACTTTTTTTGCCTGTTTACTTGCGATAATTCCCAGAGTTCCTACCCCAGAATATAAATCGAGTACTATCTCACTTTTTTGAATATTCTCTCTTACTAATTGAAACATTTTACTTGTCACATAAGGATTAACTTGAAAAAAAGCATCATAACTCACTTTAAATAAACATCCATTCATTCGTTCATAAAAGAAATTTTGTCCATATACTGTTTTATCATTTAAAACAACACCAACTATTTTACTTAATTGAAATTCTTCTCTTTTAAAATTTACTTCTTCTTTTGTTTTCAAAATGAGTAGTATTTCATCGTTGTAATTGGAACGAACCGTTACAGAACCATTCTTTATTGATAATTTTTTTAATTCTTTTAAACAAGTATTTATACTTTCTTTTGCTAAAGGGCACTCTTCTATTTCAATTAGAGTATGACTATTTTCTTCATAAAAACCAATTTTATTGTTTTCTATTTTCAAAGAAAGTTTATTACGATACTTTTTAGGGTTTGAATTGTCCACAACTTCTAAGTTAGAAAACTCTATTTTTTCTTTATTTAAAATATTTTCTACTTTCTCTTTTTTATAATTTAGAGTAGCTTCATAAGTCATGTGTTCTAAATCACAACCTCCGCATATAGAAAAATAAGGACAAAATGGTTCTATACGATTTTGGGATTTTTTCTTATACTCCACTACTTCTGCAATATTATACTTTTTTGTTTCTTTTTTTATCTTATATAAAACATTTTCTTCTGGTAGAGCATTTTTAATGAAAGTTACTTTTCCATCAATATATCCAATTCCTCTTCCATGATGATCCATTTTTTCGATTCTCACTTCATTCATACTTAACACCAACTTTATTATACACTAGAAATTTTGGTATACCAAAATCTTTTTTCGTTCATACTAAAAATGGTGAAATATATGCAAGAGAAAATTTTAAAAAGACTACAGGAAGAATTTGAAAAAAATACAGATTTTATCGTCAAAAAAATCAAAACAAAACAATTTAAAGATATTTATGTAATTTATTTAGAAAGCGTAACAGGTAGTGATAAAGTCAATGATTATATTTTAAAACAGTTAACTTCGATTAATAATTTAAAAGGTGTCAAAAAATATGATATTGAAAGTATTATTCCAGGACCTAATACAGTCAAAATAAAAGAACCAGATCAAATTGAGTTTTATTTAACCAACGGGTTTACCATCGTTTTAACAACAAAAGAAATTTTAGGTTTTGAAACAAAGGCGGATATTAATCGTAGTGTAAGTGTTCCTGAGGTACAGAAGTCAATTTATGGACCGAGTGATGCTTTTACAGAAAACATTCAAATCAATCTAGGTCTTTTGAAACGTCGTATTAAATCAAGTCATTTAAAAAGTGACGATTTAACTATGGGTAGAAAAACAAATACAAAGGTACAAATTTTGTATTTTGACGATATTACCGATATGGAAATTGTAAAAATGATTAAAAAGAAATTAGAGAGTATTGATGTGGATGGTATTATTGATGCTGGTAATATTGCTAATATTTTAAGTGAAAGTCAAAATACTCCTTTTCCAACGATTTCTCAAAGTGAACGTCCTGATACAATTGCTACGGCTCTTTTAGAAGGAAAAGTTTGTATCATGGTCGATACATCTCCTTTTGTTTTAATTTTACCTTCTTTTTTTGCAGATTTTATTAATCCTGTCGTTGATAATTATAATCGTAATGTAAATGTAAACTTTTTAAAAGTTCTACGTTTTTTTAGCTTTTTTATTACAATGATGCTACCAGGTATTTATATTTCTCTTGTCAATTACAATATGGAAACAATACCTACGAGCTTACTTGTTAATTTTGCTGGACAAAATGATGGTGTTCCCTTTCCTACTATCATCGAGGCAATTGTCATGGTTATTGTTTGTGAAATTTTACGAGAAAGTGATTTAAGATTTCCAAGTAGTTATGGAAGTGCAATTTCTATACTTGGAGCTTTAGTCTTAGGAGAAGCAGCTGTTTCTGCTGGGATTGTAAGTCCTATTATGATTATTATTATTGCATTTACATTTATTACAAGCCTAATCTTTACCGAATTAGAAGTTATCAATGCCATACGATATTTCAGGTTTGTCTTTTTAATTCTTGCAGCCATGTATGGTTTATTTGGTATTGCTCTTGCCCTTATTTATTTTTTAATTCACATTACGAGTATTAATAGTGCAGGAAAACCTTATTACTACCCAATTGTTCCTTTTGATTTTACTTACATCAAAAAAACTCTTTTCAAAGTAAAATATATTAATGATACAAAGCGTAGTAAAATTTTAGCTAAGAAAAATCAAATTAAACAAAGGAGTGAAAGTGCATGAAGAAATTTATTTTACTCAGCGTAGTCATTCTACTTTTGACCTGTGGCTGTTATGATTATACAGAATTAAATGATATGGCGATTGTCTCAGGTATTTCTGTTGATTATCAAGATGATGAATTCCAAGTTGCATTTGAAATACTAAATACAGTTAATCCTGAAGATAATCCAGATGCTTCGAAAGTATATTTAACACAAGGGAACGGACCATCTCTATCCGAAGCGTTTTCCAATTGCTCTTTAGAAATTGCCAAAATTCCTTATCTCGCTCATTTAAAAACTTTAATTTTAAGTGAAGAGGTCGCCAAAGAACATGTAGAAGAAATTGTTGATTTCTTACTTCGTGATAATCATGTTCGAAATATTTTTTATCTTGCTATTGCGAAAGATACTTCAGCTTTTACTATCTTAAATAATACAGATACAAACAATCCTGTTGTAAGTACTGCTATTGCAGAGTTAATTGATAGTGCCCTTTTTACTAACAATATTGCAGCGAGTTTAAACTATGAAAAATTTGTTGTAAATATTATTGATCCAAGAAAAGATACATATGCATCTTCTATAAAAATAGAAGATGGTGTTATCAAGTTAGGACCAATCGCTATTTTTAAAGGCTATAACATGCAAACTTTTTTATCCGAAGATGAGTCTGCTACTTTTAATTTAATGAATGGGGATTCTAAAGAAATCCATTTTAAAGTAAGTTGCCCAAATGATGAAAACGCTTTTATTGTGTTAACTACTTTTAATCATCCTAAATCTGGAATTGAAATTGAAGACAATACAGTAAAAATAAAAAGTGAAATTGAGACAAGAATTGTAGAAAATCATTGCAAAATGGATTTTAAAAAAGTAGAAACATATGAAGGTATTCAAAAAAAAGTAGAAGAAAAATTGAGTCATGATATGGAAACCGTCATGAAACAGTCTATTCAATATGAAAGTGATATTTTAAAAATAGGCCAAATCTATTATCAAAAGTATAAACAAGATGTTGATTTTAGAAAATTAAAGTATGAATACGATGCAAAAGCAATTATAAATAGAAATGGTTTAATATTCGAGGTGGAAGAATGACAAGTAAATTAGAAAATTTTTCAGTACATTATTTTTTAACTCGTGCTTTATTTTTGGGTATTGGTTTTTCTGTTGTGATTGGTATTTCCAAACAAGATAGTATTATCGCTTTCGTTCTCGGGACTATAATTGGGCTACCTTTCATTTTATTACTTGATAAAGTACAAAAATATAAGGGTGAAAAATCATTAAATGACGTTTTAAAAGAAATGAAAGGTCTTGGTCTCTTTCTTCGTATTGCTTTTATTCTTTTTGCTATCGCCTTACTTTGTGAAGGACTTACTTTTATTCAATTGTTTGCCGCTTCTTTCTTTTTGGTTCGTACTCCTATTTGGTTTATTTCTCTACCCTTAATTTTACTATTAATACGTATTACTAAGAATGGCCCTACAACCACATTTCGTGTTGCTACTTGCTTATTTCCTATTTCTATTACTTTAACTATCTTATCTTTATGTGCTTTGTGCGGCTATGCGAATCTTGAAAATATTTCTCCTTTATTTGTAACACCACCTCTTGGTTTTTTAAAGTCTGTTTTTAATTATACAGCTTTGTCCGTTTCGCCTTCTATTTTTATGCTTATTACCAGTAAAAGCAAAAGTATAGGCTCTTATTTATTTAGCGGTTTTACTTTGATTGCAAAAATGTTTTTAATTATTGCCATTGTTGGTCCTGTACTTGCAGGTGTCTATCGTTTTCCAGAATATATTATTTTGAAAGAAATTAAAATCTTGGATTTTATTGAAAAAATCGAAAATATTGTTGCTTTATCTTGGATTTTTGATGTCTTTATCTATCTTTCTATGGCTTCTTTGATGGTCAAAGAATTAATCCCTAAAAAAGGAAAAAATATTCTACATGCTGTCCTTCTTGTTGCTTGTTTCTTCTTATCTTTCTTATTTATTGGTAAATACTATATAAATGAACTTTATATTTATTATGTTGCACCAATATTTACAAGTATCATCTTTATACTCACAATTCCTACTCTATTCTTTTATTTAAAAAGAAAACAAAAAAGTAATAAAACGAACTAAAGAGTTGCTTTTAACCAAGAAAAAAGCAACTCTTTTTTCTTGAATTGCTATTTTTTTATATTATAGGAATCTTCTTCAAAATTATCAAAAGGACTAGTTGCATTATTTTCTGTACTCATAGAAGAAATAATGCTCTCATTAATAGCACTAGCACTTCTTTTTGGTAAATCCATTCGTTTTGGCATTTCAAAATTAGTACGTCTTAGTGGACTTTGTGTGACTGGTGTTGGTTCTATAACCGGTTCTTCCGTTTTGGTTTCTGCTTCTTCTTTAGTTAAATAAACAGAACTAAATGGCGAAGAAGATTTTTTTAGTGATTCACTTGGACTTTCAAAGACATTTAAATCACTTTCGTCACTATTAACGGGATTTGCTTCAACTCTATTTTCTACCGAATTTATAACACTAGGTTGTTCTTTTATCATTGTCTCTTCTATTGCATCGTATTTGTTTAAAACATCATCAATTGATTCATCATCTGTAACAGTAACAACGTCATCATTAATAATAGAATCTAGATTGTAAATATCAGATGTAGAATTTGGATAGCTTTCTTGAACTTCATCTACGGTTGGTTTATCTTCAATATAATCCGTATTTAATACAATATTACTCGTAACAAAAGGATCCATTTCTTCCATCGGTTTTTCCTTGAAAATTTCTATTTCTTCTTCTGTTTCTGGTTCCTCAATAGAAATTGGTTCTATCTCTTCTCTAGATGGTTCAATATTTGCTGTTACTTCTTCATTTAAAGTAATTGGTTCTACAGTATTTAGTTCAACAGCTTGTTCTGTTTCTTCTTTAACTGAAACGCTTTCTATTTTCTTCTTTTGTAACGCCTGTTCTTCTCTAACTTTTTGATCTCTTTTGCCAAAGAACAAGATAATCAAAAACGTAAAGGCTAAAACTGTAATTACAATAAATAAGCCTATGCCAAAATAATTATTACTATAAAGTTTATACAGGAATTCCATATTCCCACCACCTTTTATTCTATAAATAAGGATACCATATTCTATTTTACAAATCAAGTGCATTTCTTCTGGCAAAATTATTAGCATCAATAAAATTTATGTTAAGAATTTATTTTTATTCTATTTGTTTTTAATCTTTTTCTTTTCTTCTAACTTTAATTCTAATTGACAAATATTTACAATTTTTAAAAATGTTTCTAATGGAATTTTGTTAGTATTCGTTTCATATCTGGAATATTGCTGTTGTGTAATTCCTAATTTGCTTGCTAATTCTTGTTGACTAAACCCACGACTCTTTCTTATTTCTTTTAAATTTATCATATAGCTAGAACGACGCGGAAGCTAACATCCGTACGCGCGTGACCAACGACATGATGGAAGTCAAAGACACCAGCACCAAGACCAACGTGGTAAACGCCACCACGTAGGAACCACGGATGCGTAGAGCAGACGAACCAACCTTCGTCTCCATACCAAGAACCTACTTGTCTTGTTTGACTTCCATAGGTAACATTTGCATGTGGTCCAAATTCAGCAGTTCCATCTCCTAGTATTCTTCGATTGAATGTTGTATAAGTTGTAGCATATGTATAGGTATCGACGTATCTTGTACTTGGAAAGTTTACTCCTCCTGTAACACTTCCACCTTCGCTTAATGCTCCATTAAAATTGGAATGATATGTTGTGTTATAACCAGATAGTGAAGCACTATTTGTTGAATCTAACATAACACTCATCATGTATTCCCAAGCCACTCCACTCATATCAT
>CASDHD010000065.1 GCA_949280095.1 uncultured Bacilli bacterium | reverse complement strand
GTTGTTGTTTTTATTTTGTCAAAGTGTAACTTTTATTTTTGGAATTTGCCTATAACAATACAAATCAGAGTTACCATTTGGAATGAATCTATCATTTTGAATGGGATATTTATTTTTTAAGTTTTTTCGCACATAGTTATATTTATTATAAAAATTTAAATATTTAGTAGGGAAAGGTTGATTACTACCTATTTTACAACTATCAATATCACAAATTTGAATATTTTTAGTTTTTCTGTCTACTAAAATATTGCCTTCATGCAAATCTCCAATAAAAAATGTTTTTAGTATTCCTTCTTGTTCGCGACAACAATGTAGTGTATGTAAAACACGTCCAATATTTTGCAAAACCATAATTAAATCATTAAAATTTACTTTTTCTATTTTAAAATCAGCTAGATTGGCATTATATCCTTTATCTATTAAAATTCCTTTAACCTGAGAATTTACAAGTACTATCTTTTTGAAAATTAACAATTCTTTTACTAATCTTAAATCTTCTTCTTGATGTTCTATTTCCTCTAAAGTATATACTTTATTTTCATTTATCCAATGAAAATGTTTAAGAATTTCTGTTTTACTAAAATCTAAAATTGTAGCTTCACTAGTTTTATTTTGATAATAGAGTGGTAACTTTTCTAATTGTTTTTCGTTCGTATAAAGTCTTTCCATAAAAATACCTCTTATAACAAATGGACTATCAAAAAAGGTAAAATTATTCTTCTGGCGTTAAAATTCTAGTAACACCTTGATTTTCTTTAATGATTTCATCTAATAGAGCATGTCCTTCTTCTAAAGTAAATGCATCCATTTCATCTAATTTACTAGGTACTTGTGTTGCAAATTCATTCGTTTTTATATAAATGAAACTTGCGTTTAAAGCGTTGTAAATCTGAGTGGGGTTTGTTTCTTCAGGAATCACAGGATATCCAATTACATAGCTTTTCGTATTCGTTACTTTATCTTCTATTTCATAGACATGACATGTATATTCATAGGAGTTTTCACCGAAAGTATAAATAGCATTCGTTGGAAAAGCATAGTCTTCTAAAACATTAGAAATAGCTTCTAAATTAGAATCATCATTTTCCATGTTATAGTCATAATAAGTATCTTTTTTCATTACATCATGATAAGGAATGAATTGAATAGGGGAAAAATTTTCCCAAGCCGAGTTGTATATTCCTCCTTCATAATAAGTATCATTATAAGAGCGAATATAACCATCAACTATATCATCACTTGTATTACGGACTTTAGTTTTATCCTTTATGTAAATAATATTTGCTTTTGTCCCACTTTCACCTGCTGTTCTTAAAAGATAATAATCTTCTATATTATCAATCCGTGAATCACTTTTACATCCACTTAGAAGAATTAACAAAGTACTATTTAAAGCAATACATAAACCTTTTCTTAATTTAAGTAATTCTTTTTTTCTATCTTTCATATCTGTTACCTCATTTCTTAGCTCTTTATACTAACACAAAAAAGAAAAAAAGACTAGTAAGTCGTGAACAAAACAACCCATATTTGCATACATTAAATTAGAGGAGGGTTACAAATGTCTAATTTTAAGGAAATTGTGACAAAAGCGATTATTGGAAAAGCCAAGAAAACAAGTACAAATGAATTTATGTTGACCCCAGAATTAAGACCAGATACTATTCTAGGATGTTGGGTTATTAATCATAGATTTAACGGCGCTAATAATGGCGGAATCGTAAATTTAGAGGGTTCTTTTGATGTCAATGTTTGGTATTCTTACGATAACGATACAAAAACAGCAGTAAGTACAGGAACTTTTAGTTACCAAGATAAAATGCCAGTACGTTTGAAAGATAATACAGCATTAACGAATAAGGAAGAAATTATCGTACGTAGTTTAAAACAACCAACTGTTACCAATGTAAGCGTAAATGATGGGATTGTAAAACTAAATGTAGAAAAAGAACTTGGAGTTGAAATTATCGGAGATACAAAAATAAAAGTAAGTATCGAAGAAGATGAAGATGATTACGAAATCGTAACAGATGAAGAAATCATGACAGACAAAGATGAAGCTGCAATTGAAGAAATTGATGAGGAATATTTAAAGTAGTAGTGTCAACATAATTTAGTTGACACTATCTTTTTCTTGTGTTACACTAATAAAAACTTTAAAGGAGGAAATAATTATGGCTGTAAAATTAAGATTAAAAAGAATGGGTGCAAAACAAAGACCTTTCTATCGTATTGTTGCTGCAGATGCAAGAAGTCCAAGAGATGGAAGATTTTTAGAGGTAGTAGGAACTTATAATCCAATTACTAATCCAGCAGAAACTAAAATTGATGAAGAAAAAGCAATGTATTGGTTAAACAATGGTGCACAACCAACTGAAACAGTAAGAAATATTCTATCTAAAGAAGGAATTATGAAAAAATTTGCTGAATCAAAAATAAAAAAAGCAGGTAAGTAAGAATGGATATAGTAGAATATACTTTATTTCTAGTTAAAAGTATTGCTAAAGAACCTGACATGGTTAGTGTAAAGGAAATTGGTAGTGATGAAGAAATTATCAATTTAGAAGTTTTAGTTAAAGAAAGTGATATGGGAGCTATTATCGGAAAATCTGGTCGTACAGCTAATTCACTTCGTATTATGGTTCAAGCATATTCTTACTTACATGATAAGAAAAAAGTAAAATTAAATATAGAATCCTTTTAATGGGTTCTTTTTTTAATTCTGCTCTTACTTTTACCAATTTTATAAATGTAAATACAATTTACGTTTTATCAATTTATAAAGGAAAGAAAATATAGATTTTGTGTTATACTAAGAATAGGTGAAGTATATGAAAAATAATAAAGGATTTACATTAGTAGAATTACTTGCTGTAATTGTCATTTTAGCAATGTTAATTACTATAGCAGTGCCTAGTACCATTGCAATATCTAATAAACTAAAACTGAATATGTATTGTAAAAAAATTGATTCGATTGAAGTATCTGCTAAATTGTATGGAGAAGATCGTAAAGAGAGTTTTACAGAAAGCTATATAACCGCAGATGGAACCTATACAAGTAGGAAAATAACAATTAAAGACTTAATCGACTCAGGAGATTTAAAAAAAGATAATACTTCTAGTCCTTATGTAATTGATCCAAGAGATGACTCAAGTATGGACGAAGTAGAATTAACTGTTTACGAAAAATACAATCGCATTTATGTTGCTTTTGATGATACCATAAAGACTACTTGTGATAAATAGAATATTGTGTTAAAATAACACGAAAGTTGAGGGGTGTTGATGATGAAACAAACCGTTTGTCTAATTGGTCGTCCTAACGTTGGAAAATCTACTATTTTTAATCGTTTAATAAAAGAAAATAAATCGATCGTTTTAGATACACCAGGAGTAACGAGAGACCGTATTTATGGTGATGTAGAATATAAAAATAAAACATTTTTACTTATCGATACAGGTGGTATTGAAGAAGGAAATGATAATTGGAATAAAGATATTTTAGCCCAAGCAACATTGGCTATAGAAGAAGCTGATATTATTGTTTTTGTTGTAGATGGTAAAGAAGAAATTAGTAGTAGTGATATTAAAATAAGAGATATTTTGATGAAAACCAATAAAAAAGTTATCGTTGCTGTAAATAAAATAGACAACGAAAAAAGAAACGAACTTATTTATAACTTTTATGAATTAGGATTTCCTATTGTACTACCCATTAGTGCCTCTCATAATTTAGGTTTTACGGAACTTTTAAACACAATTACAGAAGAGTTTAAAGAACAAGAAGAAATAGAAGATTATCATTTAAAATTCTGTTTTATTGGAAGACCAAATGTTGGAAAGAGTAGTTTAATTAATGCTCTTTTAAATGAAGAAAGAGTTATTGTAAGTGAATTTGCGGGAACAACACGAGATGCTACTGATACCACTTTTACTTATCAAGGTGAAGAATATATTGCAATTGACACAGCTGGAATGCGAAAAAAGGGAAGAATTTATGAAAATATTGAAAAATATAGTCTTCTTCGTAGTTTAAAAGCTATCGATCGAAGTGATGTTTGTGTATTAGTTATAAGTGCTGAAGAAGGAATACTGGAGCACGACAAACACATTTTGTCTTATGCTTTAGATGCTGGAAAAGGAATTGTCATTGCTGTAAATAAGTGGGACACTATAAAAAATCCAGATCAAGAAATCAAAAATTGGAAGAAAAATTTAGAATCTCATTTTATGTTTGCGAGTTATGCGAACGTAGTATTTTTATCTGCTGTAACTAAAAAGAGAATGCATACTTTAATGCCAGCTATTATAGCTTCTTATGAAAATAACCGAAAAGTTATTAAAACAAGTGTTTTAAACAATGTTATAATAGATGCTGTTGCAATGCATGAACCACCTTCCTATAAAGGTAAACGCTTAAAAATATATTTTGTGAACCAAACGGATAGCAAACCACCTAAATTCACGTTTCAAGTAAACAACAAAGGCCTAGTCCATTTTAGTTATGAACGTTACTTAGAAAATAAAATTAGAGAAAATTTTGATTTAACTGGAACTCCTATTATATTAAAATTTAAAAACAAAAAAGAAGATTAATTTTTTGTTCTTCAAATTAATCCTCTTTTTCTTTTGCATCAATTCTTGTTTTGGTTATAAATCTTGTTTCATCTGGATTAAAAAATTCACGAATATCTACCTTTAAAGTCTTAGCCAATTTAGCTAAGAAACCAATAGATACATTAACCTCACCACGTTCAACACTAGCAAGATAGCGATAATTCATTCCAAATTGACCATAAAACTTGTCTTGAGGTAAATTCGATTGATAACGAAGGTATTTCAAATTATAACCAACAATTTTTTGTATTTCCATAACTTCTCCTTTACCTATAACTATAGATTTTTGCTCCAGACAAGTCTACTATAGAACAACTGCACAAAAATTGACTTTTTAGACAATTTGGAGTATGATTAAAACCGTCAGGAGGGCAAATGGAAAATAGTATAAATACTCTAAAAGAATTAAGAGAAAAGAATAACCTTAGTTATGAAGATATGGCTCAAAAATTAGGAATTAGCAAATCCTATTATTGGCAAATTGAACATAAAAATAGAAGACTTTATTATGAGATGGCTAAAGATATAGCAGAAATCTTCGGTTTAAAACCAGATGACATCTTTTTTGACGAAAAAAATATATGACAACCAAATAGATTTTTGTCATATATTACACTAGGTGATGCTAAATGGAATTTAAAGAAGATTTTTTTAACAAAGTCGAAAAAAAGACAAAAGTAAATAAAGAGACAATTATAGGACTTGCCCAAAAATTGCAAAACGGGAATATGAAAGATGAAGGAACTTTAAGAGAAGTCATTGCAACATTAAGTTCTATGACAGGTAAGAGTGTCTCAAAAGAACAAGAAGATAAAATTATTAAAACAATTGTAAATGATAAATTACCAAAAAATATTGATAAAATGTTTTAAAAAGCAACTATTTGTGTTTAGTTGTTTTTTCTTTTTCGCGACCTACTAGTTCATCTAAAGAGTAATCATATTGTTTACAGAATTCTAAAGCGTAGTAAGTTGTAATTAAACTTTTTTCGCTTTCATACTTGTGAATATTGGGTTGGCTTGATGAAATTTTTTCTGCTAGTTCTTTTTGAGAAATATTTTTATCTTCTCTCAATTTTTTAAGATTTTTGGAAACAGTAGCTTTATCAATTTCTTGGATGTTCTTAATTTCTTCTTTTGTAGGACTTCTTCCGATTAAATAATCAAGAGAAGTATGATAAAAGTTAGCAAGTATATTTAATTTGGATAAAGGTATCATATCTTTTCCGTTTTCCCAACCAGCATAAGTAGCTCGTTTTACTTTTAAAACATCTGCGATTTCTTGTTGAGTATAACCTTCATATTCTCTTATTTCTTTTAACTTTTCTAACATAAGTTAATCACCTAATCATAATTTTCTCTAAAAAATTTTTAAAATACTAAAATGTGTGGGTTATTGTAATAAAACGTGCTATAATTTATAAAAAAGAGGAAAATATATGAAGATTTATTATCGAAAATTAAAAAAGATCAGAGAAGAAAATGGTTTTAGTTATGAAGATATGGCTAAAAAGTTAGAGATTAGTAAAAGTTTTTACTGGCAAATTGAACATAAAAAAAGACGATTGTATTATTATATGGCAAAAAAAATAGCAGATGTTTTTGACTTGAAGCCAGATGATATTTTTTATGAAATATAATGTTTACAACTTGTCAATTGTAAAAATATAAATTATAATTGAAATAGAAAATAGAGG
>CASDHD010000064.1 GCA_949280095.1 uncultured Bacilli bacterium | reverse complement strand
CCCCCCCAGGTTGGCTCCTGAAGTTGGGAGGTTCTTTTCTTTCTTTTTCATTTTTCTCCTCCTCTATTTTTCTATTTCAATTATAAGAAATTTTCTTCAACTTTACAAGCACTAAAAAAAGAGCCTTACGCTCTACTTGAATATTTACCATCTTTGGTAGAAATAATAATTTTTTCACCTGTTTCAATGAAAAGTGGAACTTTTACTTTATAGCCAGTTTCTAATGTTGCATCTTTCATTGCATTATTGGCAGTATTTCCTTTTACAGCTGGTTCTGTTTCGACAACTTCAAATTCAATTTTTTCTGGAAGAGTAATTCCAATAATTTCACCTTCATAAAAATCGATTAAAATTTCTAAATTTTCCTTTAAAAATTTAACATCGTCTCCTAAAACAGAAGAAGCTATTTCAGTTTGCTCATAAGTATTCGTATCCATAAATACAAAATTATCACCACTTGCATATAAATATTGCATAGGCGATTTTGTAATATGAGCACGATCTACTTTTGTTCCTGAATTAAAAGATACTTCTGTAATCGAACCTGTCTTTAAATTTTTTAATTTCATTTTAACGAATGCTGCACCTTTTCCAGGTTTTACATGAGAAAAATCTTGTATAACACAAGGCGCACCATCTACCATAATAGTCATTCCATTTTTAATATCATTTACACTTATATTCATAAGTTAAACCTCCTATTTTCCTAGTTTTGTTTCTTTAAATAAAGTTGTTTTTTTACATCTAGGACAATATTTGTTAAATTCAACTTTATCAGGTGTATTCTTTTTATTTTTTATACTTGGTCTTCTAGAGTATCCACATTCTGTACACTTAAGACCAAAAAACACACGATTTAGATTTTTTGCCATGTAAGATACCTCGCTTTCTTTTTTAACTATATGTATTATATAGTAAAAATGTGTAGTTTGTAAACAACAAATCAAAATCAAGAAACGATTTTTCTTGCTCTATGATAACTTCTTTCTTTCTGATAACGTTCTTCTATACTATATAGAACTCTTTTCTTTATCTCTTCACCATATTCTTCTTTCAAAACATTTTCATCAATAACTATTTCATCAATTATTGCAACAAGGCATGTTTTAGAAATCATCCTTCCATAATAATCATTAAACTCATTATAAAGAGAAGCTTTCATCAAATTCAATTTTTCTTGTTGATATTGTTTTTGTATTGGCGAAGAAAATTCAATATACCCTTCCATTTTCCTTTTATTTTGTGGCGTCCTTAACTTACCTAAAGCTTTTGCTTCTAACTGTCGAACTCTTTCTCTCGTTACGTCAAGTATTTTACCAACTTCTACTAGGGTTCTTTTATAGCCTCTATCTAAACCAAAACGATAATATATGACTTGACGTTCTCTTTCTGTTAGACAATTCATAATTGTGCCTAAGTCATTTCTTAAAGAACTCAACATTGCCTCATTTGCTGTATTAGCATTTTCGTCTTCAATTAAATCTTTTAGAGAATTACTTTCATCATCACCAACAACTTTATCTAAAGAAACTAAATCTTTTGAAATTTCTTTAAGATTTTTAACTTCATCAACAGAAATTTCCATTTTTTCAGCTATAACTTCATCAGTAGGTTCAGTACCATAAGTTCTTAAATGCTCAGATTTAATTCTGTTTAAGTGTTCTAATGCAGCATTTTTATGATATGGAATACGTATCATTCTAGATTGATTCCCTAAAGCATTTTTAACCTCTCTATAAATCCAATGTGTAGCATAGGTAGAAAACTTACACCCTTTATGATAATCAAACCTTTCTACAGCAGTCATTAAACCTAAATTTCCATACTGAATTAAATCGAGAAATTCTAAGCCTCGACCAACATACCTTTTTGCAATACTAACCACTAAACGTAAGTTTGCTGAAGCAAACTTTTTAATAAGCTCTTGTTTATCCGCATTTTCTTTTGCATTTTCAATTTCTTTTGCAAGTGAAACTTCTTCCTCTGCCGTTAATAATGGGACAGCCCCAATTTCTTTTAAATACATATGAACAGGATCATCTAATTTTCCCTCATATTCTTCCATAATTTTTGTAAATTCTTCTTCCTTAACTTCTTCTATTTCTTCTGTTTCTTCTAAGCCATTTTTTTCTTGATAAACCTCACAAAGTATTTTAAAACTATCACTATTTTGATATAAGCTTTGAAAAGATGCATCTTGCTTACATTTCTTATTTTGAAAACAACTTTGTAGTAAAATAGCAATATTACTCTCTTTCAAAAGTTCTTCGATTTCTTCCTCTTTCAAATCACGTTCTAAAGTATCTAAAAGTTGAAATAAAGAACCTATTTTTTTTATGATATCTTTCTTTTTGGATTTCTCATGAATATGTAACATTTTTAAATAATTTAGCATTATATTACAATCCATATAAATTTTTAAATACTCTAACATAATAGAATCAAAAGCATCCTCTACATTTTCAGTTTCTTTTGCTTTATTATAGAGCAATAAAAAACTCTTCCTCTTCCATATCCACATAAGCATATTTATTTCTAAGTTTTAATTGTTTCTTATTTAAAGCCATAAAAAACTACCCCCCTTTAAAGCAATGGTATTATAACTTTCTTTATATCCTTTGTCAAGTCCTTGATTTCTTAGAAAAAAAGACCAATCACTTAGATTGATTCTCCATTTTTTCTAACTTTCTTTGCAAAATATCTGCATTTTCATAAATAAAAGGAATTTCATTTGCTAAATGGATTAAAGATGCTCTATCTTCTTCATAAACATCATTACTTAATTCTAATTCTTTTTTTATTTCCTTTAATTCCTCTTTCGTATAACTACTAAATTCTCTTTTTATCTTCGCAACATATTCCATAGAACTTCTCTGTAAAGGGATATGAATACCACCATACAAAAATGCATTTAACTTTGCATAAACTTCATCTATATTTTCTGAAATAAGTATCTTTTCAGTATTTCTAAGTTTTATAGTAAAAATAATTTTTTTTCCAAACTTTTGTTTCAAGCGCAAACTAATAAAGAATAAAGCCAAATAAAGGGGTAGATGATAATAACAAATGAAATCTAAAATATCTGCAAAAACCGCCGAAAAAGATTTTGAGCTTGGAGTTATATCAATAATGTTTCCATCTTTATCTAAAGCCCAAGCATGACTTTCATCTAACGTAATAGATGCATCCCCATTTTCTAAAAATCCTACTGTATAATAAAGTTCATCATCACTTGCAACCGCTAAAGTAGCAGCCAAATTACATACAAGCGAATCCAAGGAAGCAATCGTTTTATAATATTCTATTTCATCCATTTCCTTTATCTTTTTTGTCAAATGTGCATCTTTTATCGGTGTTCTTGAATATTCTTTATTTTGAATAGCATTAAATATTTCTTCATTCGTAGCATCTATATCTAACTCTAATCCTTCCATGATTGCGTTTCGAATTTCAGAAGAAGATGCTTCAGTATAAGTTCCATATTTATGTAATGAGTTTACAAAAGCATTTTTTTTCGTATCACTAATACCATAGCGATAAACAAGCGTAGGACTTTCCATCGATGTAAGATACTCTACTACTTCCTCCGTTAGAAATACGTCATTACCATCCCAATAAAATTCTTTTGTACTTGCTAAGTCTTTAATTTTTATATTGGTAATGACATAATCGTCTCCTAAAGGATACACTGTATTCCAAAATAAGGAAAGATAACTAGGAGCTTTTAATATATAATCCTTACTTAAAGGTTGCTCAATTTCAAAAAGGGGTGTTGCCTCTTCTAAGGATATAAAAGGAATTGTAGGAAAAGTCATAGAATAATATGGACCATTATTCAAATAAAAACCCGTATCTGCAAACCTTTTAGCATAATAATTTGGCAACAGAACATTATCTTGTAAAGGGACTATTTTAGCAATTTCTATGTTTTCTACTTTTTTATTATTTTGGATTACATCTCCTATATGACCATCATTACTAAATGCATAAAAATCATAAGAACTATTATTTTTTTCATCTCCAGAATTATTCTTCGCTTCTTTTTCAAAATCCAATACTTCTCCCAAATAATTTAGAGCAGATGAACATAGTTTTAATTCTAAAATACAGGAATTTATATAGACATTAGGAACGTCGTGTACGATAAACTGAAAAACTTGACTTTCATGTTTCTGTGATTTATCATGAAATGTGCTTTCTAACAATAAAAGGCAAAGGATATAAAATATCAAAAATAAATTACAACCATAGAACGCAACCTTTCTACCAAAATAGTTATTAAAATGATAAAGTCCAGGAATTTTGTTTATTTTTTTGTTACATTTTGCTTCATAACATGCATAAATATAATCATAAAAACTAAGAAAATCTTTCTTGTTCCCTTCTAAATTCCATTTTATTTTTTTACATAGATACAAGTAAAAATAACTTAAAATATAAGTTTCAACATTTTCATCTTTCCTTTTTATTTTCTCTAAAAGTTCCTCTTGATTTCTAACATCTAAAAAATCATAGAAACGAAAAACAGTCGTAGATATCTGGTCTCCATTTGATAGCATTTCACTAACTCGAACATATTCTTCTTTGATTTGCACATTTTGAATAATTTTTCCATATTCTTTATTTTTATAAATATTATCTTCATTTAATAATAAGGTAAGTCGATATTCTACGATATTCTTTAATTTTTCCAAATTGAAATCTTCCATATAATCTTGTATTGCTTTTTGAATAACTCTATCTTTTACTTTTTTCTGAAACTCCAAAAGTGACTCTATATCCATCCTTGCATTTTCTAATTGTAAAATCAGTTTAGAAAAATCTTGAAAATCTAAAACTAAAAAATCAGACTCCATAGCATCATTTATATCATAAGTAATACCTGATTTTTGAGTGAATTTTGCCAGTTTTTCCAAAGAAATAGACTTATAAGAACATTTCAATAGTCCCTTTCTATTTATTTTGTTATAAGATGATAGCTCTTCATGAGATAAAGAAAAGAGTAAATCAGATTCTTTAAGCAACACCCAAGAAATTTTATATTTCTTTATAAATTCTAAAATTTTTCTTAGATTTTCCGTATAAGAATCTAAAGAAACTCCCTCATTTTGATACGCAATAAATAGTTCATTTTCCGTTCGGCATATTTTTCTTTCTATTATTGATTGCAAGAAATCATCTATTTTTGTTGCATCATCCTTTTTCGAAAGCATAACATCAATTGGTATTCCTAAATATTTACGAATATTCTCTTGTGCATTTTTTATTTCTTCAACGGGTGCAAAATGAGATTTTACATAAGAACCCAAAAAAATTCCCGAGTATAATATTCGTGAAAAAACCAAGATATTCGCTTTGATAAAAGCATTTTTTACTAAACTTCTATGTTCTTTTAAAGCAATAACATCATACAAATCGCCTTTTTTAAAAATTGTTTTTAAGTCATGCTTGATCTCTTTTGAATATTTCATCGAGAACGCTCCCTTTTTATTTTTAAAACATCCTCTTCTAATTCTTCAAAAGCATCGTTTACTCTAGAACTTCCAATAGGAAAGTTTAATTGATCTAAACGGTGCATAAAAATTGGTTTCAAATAATCAACGATATCAGAAGCAATAATCGTAGTATAACCATTTGCAAGAGCTGTTAATTTAGCCATTTGAATCGCAAATTGTTCCCCTCGAATTTTATTCCCATCAAATACCCTTTTTTCTTCAATTGTCAAATTATCTACCAACGAAAAAATTTCCATAAGAACATCTTCATCTTCTTCACTAAGAATAAATTTATCTACAATTTTATGAGTCCAATATATATATCTTGGATCAAATAAAAGATTTGCATTATATGCGTAATTTCCAAAAAGCAAGTATCTTTTAGCTTCCTCTGATAAACGGTTAAAAGAAATAGTTACATCAAAACGGTCATACAATGCTTCTGATACATTGAAAGTTCCTACAACATCCTTATTATTCTGCGTTGCAAAAACATAAAATGGAGAAAATCGATACACTTCCTCATCAGTAATAGTCATTTGATTTTCCTCAAAAGTTTCAATAAATGCCCCTAAAACTTTACTACTTGCACGGTTTAGTTCATCCACTTGTAAAAATTGCATATTTTCTTTTCCTTTTAAGTGACTTTGAATCTCGCTAGGCATTGTATCTGGCAATATGGATATTCTTTCTAAAATAAAATTTTTAGCTAAAAATTTAGCAATTGTCGTCTTACCCGAACCCTTTGGACCAGAAAGTAAAATTTTACTATCAGGACTACATAGCAAGGCTGCAGTAATGATTTTTACTGCTTTTTCTTGACCAATTAAAACATCATTAAGTAGATCATAGGCAAATTCCAAAAATAAAAGTTACACTTTGACAA
>CASDHD010000063.1 GCA_949280095.1 uncultured Bacilli bacterium | reverse complement strand
AATAATATTATTACTACTCGAAGAAAATAGTTTTCTTGTTTCATAACCTCACAGCCTTTCATCCCTTTCGAATAAAGCCAAAACCCATCTTAAAGAACAAAATCCATAAGGCATCCGCCCAAATCAGTAACACGAAGGGTTATTATAAATGGAAATATAAAGTTTGCAAGTTGTTCGACAAAGGTTGTCATTTTTTTGTTAGATACACTAAAAAACTCTCAAGTACTTAATTTGAGAGTTTTTATAATCCATATTTTTTATTAAATTTTTCTATTTAATTTAATTTTTTCTTTTTTAAAATAAATAATTCCTTTTCTTTTTCATATTCTTTAGAATTTTCTAATAGATGTTCTACTTTCATTGCTTCTTCATTATCTATACTCCTAATAGGAACGTTTCTATTCTTTAGTAAATCATATTTTATCTCGCTTAAAATATAATTTTTACTTTCAAAAAATATTTGTTTTAAATATACCAATTCAATATAGCCTTTTTTAAATTGCAAATTCATCTCTACTGCAGTTGGCAAAGAATGATTTATATCAGATAGAGAAGGTACAAGGATTTGCAAAGTACTTTCCTCTTGAATATCGATACCATATTTATGAGGATGTCCATGTAATATAATGGGTGCATCTGGAAGTATTATCTTTCCACCTATTATATTATGGTAAAGTAAAATTTTATCATTTTTTATATTTACTATAGTATTGTTGTAACTACCTATAATAATATCGTGACGATAATTTTTTAAAATCTCAACAATATTTTGACCATTATCCCTTAAAGCACTTATGTCATGATTTCCTGCAACACCAAACGTTAAAATATTTTTATCAAAAGGATAGTGCTTTACGAAATGTTCAATTTGCATATAAGTATCCTTTATATTTTGATTTTCTTGAAGCAAAGTTCCATCAATCAAATCACCGCAGCAAAAAATAATATGTATTCCATTATTAATACAATATTCAAAGGCTTTATCTAGTAAATCTAATCGTTCTAAACGATTTCCAAAATGCAAGTCCGAAATTAAAAGGGATTTAAATTCTGTTTCTTCACGACTAGTAATAATATTTAAATTTCTTTGACTTTGAACATGATTAATAGCATTTACTGTTTTGGCATTTTGATAAGAAATAATTCCATTTGCATAATACTTAGTCTTTACTAAAAAACCTTTATTTTTTAAATTAGTTAAATTATTAAATAACTGTTTATTAGAAAGCCCTAATATAGAACATATTTCATTGCAAGTTTTACCTTCTTTTAAAAGATGCAATAATTGAATAGTTTGCTCTGACATAAAAACCCCCCTTTTTTTCTAAGTAGTGTTATTGTACCCCCCCCCCGACCTTCTGTCAAGTTTTTTTTCAATTTTATAATTTTTTAAAAAATTGCAATAAAAAACAAGATAATTATTTATCCTATTTTTACATTTCAAACAAAATTTATCGAAACAACATAATGCTTAAAAAAGCTAAATAAATAACTAAGACAATATAACCATTTATTTGATCTGTTTTACTTGATTTTCCAGGGATTCCAACTGCCATAGTTGCTAAATAGCCTCCAATTAATCCTCCTATGTGCGCCGCATTATCATAAATTTAAGAGAATTAACGGAATAATTTGAGCACGTAAGACATTGCCTAAATAAAGTCTATAATGATATCCAAAATAAAGCATGCTACCAAGAAGACCAAATATCGCTCCACTTGCTCCAACAGAAATACCTGTTGTAAATAAAGAAGACATTAAACTACCACTTATTGCACTGATAAGATAAATAGCTAAAAATTTCTTTTTTCCAACAAAATTTTCTAGTTGCATCCCTATAATGCACAAGGAATAAATATTGACTAACAAATGAATTAAGCCCGCATGTAAAAATGTTCCCGTTATAAGACGCCATATTTGGCCACTCTTAATCGCAAAACCACTAACAGCTCCCATTCTATACAATGTATAAGAATCTAATTCACCTTTCCCTACTAAAAAAGAAACAAAGAACATAAAAACGCATAAAGCCATTAATAAATAAGTAACAATAATTTTCTTTGGCTTAAAAGTTGCTTCATAAATACGATTGTTTTTTTCCGTTTTGGCATTGATATCTTCTGTTACATTGATAATTAAATCAAGCCCTTGGGTATCTTTTAATAATTTGGTTTCAATTCCTGGAAAAAATTTGCTTAAATTGGTAGCATCTTCCCCCATTCCATCTTTTATAAGAACAGATTTAATATGTTTTTCGTCTTCTAATTTTACATTATCATTTACATCTAAAAAGATATTGAACGTATTCATCGAGAAGGATACCGTTTTTTTCTTTATTTGACGCATAACATTTCTAATTTTAAATAAATCTGTTTCTAATTGTTCTTCATTATGGATGTAATTTGAATTAATACGAACAATTTTATATTTAGCTTCACTATTTTCTAGCCAAACTTCATCTTTAACCCCATTTACAATAATAGGTGTATAATTTTCTTCTGTTATAAAGTAATGGACTAAACGCATTACGATTTCATCTTTTCTTGTAATCGTGATTGTGTTCATTTTTGCATCTCCCTTTGTACTATTATTTTAGTATATTTCATATTTTTAGTAAAGAGGTGAATTTTATGCTTGAATTTTATTTAACAATTGGATTTGTTATTGTTCACCTTTTCTTGATTTTTCCAATTAAAAAAATAATTTTAAAGGAAAAAGTAGACAATGATTTTGTCTTTATTTATATTAGTAATCTTCTTCTGTTAATGGCATTCTTTTATTACTTTGTTCTTGCAAATACTTTATTTCTTTCTTTTTTCATTGCTTTATTTTTAATGATTTTTTCCTATTTATTTGTTTATCACATCAAAAACTGTTTAGGAAAATATCAATTATTTAGTCTCCCTTATTTCTTCTTTTGTGTCTATACTTTTGCTCAGATACTTATGCTATGTTTATTCTAAAGTGTCTAGGTATTCTTGAAAATAAGATGGTAAGTCACATTCAAAATGCATCTTTTTTTTAGTGATAGGATGAATAAAGTCAATCGTTTTGGAATGTAAGAATTGTCCTACTTCTTTTATTTTATGGTTTCCATATACAGGATCGTTAAAAACAGGATAGCCAATGTATTTCATATGGACACGGATTTGATGTGTTCTTCCAGTTTCTAAGTTTAAACGAACTAAAGTGTTGTTTTTGTATCTTTTTATCACTTTTAAGTGTGTAATAGCATGTTTTGAATTGGTAGCTGTTACAGTCATTAATTTACGATTTTTAGGATCTCGTCCAATTGGAGCGTCTATCTTAGCTTCATTATGAGGTAGTACTCCACATAAAAGAGCAACGTATTCTCTTTTCACTTCATGATTTTTAAAATCATCAGTCAATATTTCATGTGCTTTGTTTGACTTAGCAACAAGCATTAAACCTGATGTATCTTTGTCTAATCGATGGACTATACCAGGCCTTCCTTCACCATTTATCGTACTTAAATTTTGGGTATAATACAAAAGACCATTTGCAAGAGTATTTTCTTTGTTTCCACTACCAGGATGAACTACAACTCCTGATTGTTTATTGATCAGTATAATATCTTCATCTTCATACATGATATCTAAGTGCATTTTTGTCGGTGTCATCTGTGTTTCTTCTATATATTCTTTAACAATCTCAACTTCATCTCCAACACTTACTAAATAACTTGGTTTTACAAGAGCATTATTGACTAAAATACTCCCATCTTTTAACATTTTCCCAATAAGACTACGTGAATAATCTAATTTTTCACTTAATATCTTATCGATTCGAACTTTTTCTGTTTCTATTTCAAACTTCATCTTTTTTGTCTTCTCCTTTTAGAATAGCAAAAATAAGCAAAACTATTCCTATTACAATAAATGTATCTGCAAAATTAAAAACGGGATAATCGTATAAAAAAATTTTAAAGGATAAAAAATCACGTACATATCCTAAGAATATTCGATCGATTAAATTTCCTACAATTCCCCCTAAAATAAGTCCAAAAGCAATATTATTTCTTTTGTTATGCTTAAAATTATACATATATCGATATATAATAAAAATAGCACTTAGAGAAATAATAATCAAAAAATCTACTTTATTACTAAATAAACTCCAAGCTGCTCCATAATTTTCGATAAAATGAATAGAAAAAAACTTTTTAATAACAACTACTTTTGCATCTAAAGCAAAAAAGATACCAATTAATATTTTGGTAATTTGGTCAATAAATAAAGAAGATACTGCAATAGCAAAAATTTTTCGATTCATAATATTCTTCTTTCTTTAGGTATTATAACAAAGAAAACTCTTAAATTTCAACCAATATAACATCTTCTCCTATTTTTTTTATTTGATTCATTGCTACATTTACTTCGCTGTTTGAACCAAAAAAGCGAAAAAAACGCTTTGGTTCTACAACAAAATAATTAACATTACCATTTTCAGAAAGTTCTATATCCACAATCCTTCCTAATTTTCTTCCATCCAATAAACTTACAACATCTTTTGCTTGTAAATCAGAAACACGCATGACAACCACCTTTATAAAAAGTATGTGAGATTTTAAAAAAAAGAACTATGCATTTTCCTTTTCTAAAACATACGTTAGTGGAATAATCATATCACTGCTAACAAAATTGGCAATTAGTTTATCTTGTTGTTTGGAAATAATAATTCCTATCGTTTTATTATGAAAGTTTTTCTTTATTTGTATGTCTATTGTTTTCATGTAAAATTCAATTTGGGCTTTATCTTCTTTTCTTAGTTCTCTAAGTTTTAATTCTACTACAACATAACAGTTTAAATTGATGTTAAATAAAAGGATATCAATATAATAACTTTTGTCTCCAACCATAAGCTTGTACTGATTTTCTACAAAACAAAAACCTTCTCCTAATTGCTTGAAGAAACTTTTTAATTTTGCCAAAATACAAATCTCTAGTTCATGTTCGGTACTTACTGTTTCATTCTTATTTAATTCTAACACAATTGGATTTTTCATGTTTCTTAAAACATTTTCTTTTTCTATAGGTACAACTATTTCTATTTTCTCTGGTTTAGTTAAAAGTCGTTCATATGAATTTAATTTTATTTCTTTGATTAATTCTCTTTTGGATAAATTTCTTTCAACACATAGATTTATATAGTAATTACGTTTGTTTTCTTCTTTGATAGGAAGCAATTCACGAATATGACTCCATGTTAATTGGTGCCCCATTGGGGCACCTTTTTGAAATTGTTGAAAAAATTGGCGGTATCTCTTTAAATTGGTAGCGTCATACCCACGGCCATATTTTTCGGGGTACTGAATAGCCCATTCTTTGATTAAACCATTACCATATTTTGCCCGATTTTCACCACCTTGTGCTTCTACTAAAAGTTTGCCAATGTTCCAATAATTTTCTAAAGTACTTTGATTTTCTTCTAACATTCTTACTTTTTTACTAACTTCATTTTTTTTAATGTAATTCTCAATTTCTGTATAATAATTGATATAAAACACCTCTTTCTACTTATATATTTACAACGCAAATTAAGAATTTCCTTTTTTTAGAGTTAAATAAATTAAAAAAAGAACGAATTTGTTCTTTCTAGCTATTTTGGTTCATTATTTCAAAGTACTTAATTAAATAGTTCCAACATCCAATTTTATCTGTTAATCCTTCATAATTATTGTTTATTTTTCCTCATTATTTCCTCTTTATCAAACCATTTTATATCTTGTACTTCTTCCTCTTGTAAAACTATTTTTGCCGTATCAATATCTGAATGCGCTACATAATATTCATTATAATGTCGATTAATGATATCACCTTTTATATTTTCGGATGTTGTTGCCCCTATAAACTCTAAATCATCCTTTTTTAAAGTTACACCTATTTCTTCTTTTGCTTCTCTAATTACAGATTGATATCCAAGCTCATTAGAAAGTACATGCCCTCCAGCCGTTATATCCCAAAGGTTTGGCCATAGTTTTTTATTTGCACTTCTTTGTTGAAGTAAGACTCTTTCATTATCATTACTAATAATAAATACAACCACAGCTTTATGCCATAACCCTTTCTTATGACAATCCTCTCTACTAACTACTTCGTTAGTATATTCTCCGTATTCGTTTAATACATCTAAAAATTCCATAAATTTTCCTTCCTTACAAAATGGTAGTGTGTAATGTTTTATACACTACTATTTTGTATCCGTTGTGCCAAATCCCCCAGTGCGTACACCTTCTGCATTGTCATCATCAGCAACTAAAAATTTTTGAAAGACTACTTGTCCTATAACATCTCCTTTTTTTATTTCAATATCATGATCTAATATATTATAATATTGAAAATAAAAATGGCCATCATTCGTTTCATTTTGTTAATTAGTTTATCGAAATCCCGTTTAAACAATAATTTCAATTTGGAAA
>CASDHD010000062.1 GCA_949280095.1 uncultured Bacilli bacterium | reverse complement strand
GGTCGAAAAACTTGGAGGAGTAGAAGGAACACTAGCTGGAAAAACATCAACATCAGATCGATACATTTGGGTAGATAAAAACGATAGAACTTTTAGTGCAACTTTTAAAAATACAAAAGACGGAAAATGTAGTATTATTTCCCTACGATAATAATGAATGAAATTTGGAGATAAAAATGAAAAAACAAGTCATGATTTTATGGATTGCATTCGTAGTATGCCTTCTTATAACAGTAGGATTATGGTTTATGGTAAACAAAAGTAATCCTGACTACGAAGAGGTAAAGGTAACGATTTTAAGCGCAGAAACAAAGCAAGTAAAAAATAGAAAAAATGGTTCCACATACACGACTTATGATGTAAAAGTAGAGTATGAAGGAAAAACTTATGATTTAGAAAATGCTCATAGTGCTTATCCTTCTATGAAAGGAAGAAGTATTACTGCTTACTACGCGAATGATAGAATATACGCAGATGTACAAGGTGTAAAAAATGGTACACCAATTGGAAAACTTTATTTTGTATTTCTAATTGGAAGTCTTGCACTCTTCTTTGGAGCAATTATTCAAACATCTAAAATGACGCGAAAGAACAAAGAAGAATTATAATGAACCTTTTAAGGAAGAAAAATGATAAAAAATATCTTAAGAAAAATTAAGATTTTTTTTCTTTTTGAGCAAAAAAGTTGTTGTTATTTTAAATTTGCATTATGATAGAAATATAATTTAAAAATAGAAGAGGAGAAATGAATATTATGGGATTATTTTCAAAAAATAAAAAAGACATTGTACCAGAATATGATAAAGCAGACTGTGAAGCAAAGAAAAAAAGAATGAGAGAAATTTTTAATAAATCTGTTAAAGAAGGCGATACATATGAAATTTTATACGCTTATATGACTTCTTCAAAATTTGAACGTGGTTTTGTTTTTGATACCAATACAACTTCTTTTTACTATTACATTGTAGGGTATCGAAAAAAGGACTTTGATGTTGTGCTTATCCAAGTAGACAGTAATCTAGGAGACTATTCGGATGCTTATCACGTTGAGATGGATAAAGTTGTAAATGTTTCTTATGACCCCAAAATTTATCAACTATGTTTTCGATATGAAAAAAATCATGATGATTATGGGGAATTATTAAAAATAAAAGGAACATCTAGTAAGACTTTGTATGGCCCTAAAAATATATACCAACCAGAAGAAATAGAAAAGTTTTTAGATTTCGCTGAAGATTTTCGTGCTACTTTAGAAGAAAAAGGTTATAAATTAGATAAATGGAAAAGATAAAGATATCAAAATGTCAAAATAGTAAATCAAACGGAGAAGAACTTGATAAGTTTATGCTTTTTGAGTGGCATAGAATACTAAAAAAAGGAACTGTAGGTGAAGAAATTCATAATACTGGGAAGTGGAAAATTTATGAAAATAAATTAAGAGGTATTGATCTAGAAGATAGTAAAGTTATTACTTATATGATTACAAGTACAGTATTTAATATTGAAGAAACATATCAAGTATCTAGTATTAACTCACTTGTTATAGAAGGACTATAAAATTATAGTTCTCTTTTTAGAAAAGTAAATCAAATAAGATATAAGATTTGCTTTTTCTTTGTTATAATAGAATAAAAGAACAGAAATAACATGTTTTTCGAAGAAGGAGGATTTAGAAATGGAAAGTAAAATATGTGAAAGTTGTGGTATGCCTATAACTAGTGGAAAAGAATTAGGTACAAATAAAGATGGTAGTGTCAATTTAGATTATTGTAAATATTGTTTTTTTAACGGTGAGTTTAAAGATAAAGTTTCTATGGAAGAATATATCGAATTATGTTCCAAATATAGTGAGCAAGCTAGTATGACGAAAGAAGAAATGAAAGAACATTGTAAAAAATTATTTCCTACTTTAAAAAGATGGAAATGTACATGTACAGAAGAATGTGCTAGTGGACATAATCCAAATTGTACATGTGAAAATCCAGAATGCCATTGTACAGAAAAGAATAATACATAAAAAACGATAGAATGTTATAGCAAAATATAGTATAGGATTAAAAAAATGAATGAATATATCAATTTAACATTAGAAAATATAAATGAGGAGCATATATGTTGTGCTATTGGGGACGCCAAACATCAAAGCGGTGTTGCTAGTAAAAAAGAATGGTTAAAACATAAATTAAAAGATGGTCATGTGTTTAGAAAATTAAATGCGAGAGGAAAAACATTTATTGAATATGAGCCTATAGAAACAGCATGGGTTCCTATTAGTGGAAAAAACTATATGTATATCTATTGCTTATGGGTTGCAGGTAGTTTTAAAGGAAAAGGTATTGGCAAAGAATTACTAGAGTATGCTATTCATGAAGCCAAAGAAAAAGGTATGAATGGTATTTGTACATTAACTTCTAAAAAGAAGAAACCATTCATTGGAGAAAAAAATTTTTTCTTCATTATGGATTTCAAGTTGTAGATACTGTTGGAGATTATGAATTATTGGCATTATCTTTTTGCGATAGCGAAGCGCCTAAATTTAACGATAATGCAAGAACAATGAAAATAGATAACCAAGAATTTACCATTTATTATAGTCCTGAATGTCCTTATGTAGAGTATGAAGTAAAAGAACTAACGGAATATGCCAAGGAGAACAATATTAAAATTAACTTTATAAAAATAGATTCATTGGAAAAAGCGAAAAATGTCCCTTGCGTATTCAATAATTGGGCTAATTTTTCTAATGGCGAGTTTCTATCTAATACAATATTAAATGCAAATTCATTTGAAAAACTTATAAGAAATCAATAGTAAATGCATTCTAAATTGGCAAAAGAAAGGAAATTAAAAATGGAATATTTATTTGAATTTATTTTAGAATTAGTTTTTGAAGCCAGTATAGAAATAAGTAAAAATAGTAAGATACCAAAATGCATTCGCTACTTTCTAATTGGAATAATATCTTTATTCTTTATTATTGTAATGGGATTTATCGTTTTGGTAGGGATTTTATCCTTAAAGAAAAATACAATGTTAGGAATATTATTGATATTGATTAGTTTATTACTATTGGTGCTAAGTATTTTAAAATTTAAAAAAGTATATGTAAGGAAAACAACAAAAGTTTAAATAGAATAAGAAAAAGAAAGAAGGTAAGTTATGGCATTTGATTATAAAAAAGAATATAAAGAATTTTATATGCCTAAAAATAAACCAAGTATTGTTACTATACCAAAAATGAATTATATTGCCGTAAGGGGCAAAGGAAATCCGAACGAAGAAGGAAGCGAATACAAAAAGTCGATAGGCTTACTATATGCAATTGCATTTACAATAAAAATGAGTTATAAGGGAACTTATAAAATAGATGGCTACTTTTCTTACGTAGTACCACCTTTAGAAGGTTTCTGGTGGCAAGAAGGAAATTTAGAAGGTATTGATTATGGCAAAAAAGAAGAAATGCAGTTTATTTCAGTCATCAGACTACCTGATTTTGTAATGAAAAAAGACTTTGATTGGGCTATAGAAGAAGCAACGAAAAAGAAAGGTCTTGACTTTTCTAAAGTGGAATTTTTAACATATGAAGAAGGAGAATGTGTACAGTGTATGCATATTGGTCCTTACGATGATGAGCCGAAAACGATTGATTTGATGCATGAATATATAAAAGAAAATGGCTATACTTTAGATATAACGAAAGAAAGATTACATCATGAAATTTATTTGAGTGATCCTAGAAAGAGTGAGGCAAGTAAACTAAAAACAGTCATTCGTCATCCCATTAAAAAAATAGAGAAGGAGAATTATGAAAACTAATCTTTTAACAATTCCCAATGTAGGAAAAAGCATTAAACAAGATTTAATGAACATTGGTATTACATGTGTAGAGGATTTAAAAGGACAAAATCCTGAAGATCTTTATGTAAAAAATTGTGAATATAAGGGATTTAAAGAAGATAGATGTTTACTTTACGTTTTTAAAATGGCAGTGTATTACGCAGAAAATGAAGTGCATGACGAAGAAAAATTAAAATGGTGGTATTGGAAAGATAAAAAATAAAGGAAAAATGAAAGTAGGGAGAAAGTTTATGATTAGTTCAAGGTTATCTAATAAAGTAGAAGTACGAGAGAAATCTATAAATGGAAAAGGAATATTTGCTAAGGAAGAAATAAAAAAAGGTGAAAGTGTTTTTATTAAAGGTGGCCATATTTTAACGAGAGAATAAATATTCTCTTCTGGAGTAATTAATAGTTATTTTCCAATTAGTGATGACTATTTTTTAGGAGCAACGAATGAAGAGGAAGAAGAGTCTATAAAGTTATATCAAAATCATTCATGTAATCCGAATGTTGGACTACGTGGAGAAATTGCGTTTGTAGCAATGAGAGATATAGAAAAAAATGAAGAATTAACTGTAGATTATGCTTTTATAGATAATGAAGATTATTCTTTTAAATGCACTTGTGGCTCTAAAAAATGTAGGGGTATTGAAACTGGTTATGATTGGAAAAAGAAAGAATTACAAGAGAGATACTATGAGTATTTTGCTCAATATTTAAAAGAGAAAATCAATATAGAAAAAAACTAAACTAAAAAAATAGAAAAGAGTGAAAAAATGGACAGAAATTTTGTAGAAGCTTGGTTAAAACAATTAATAGAATATTGGTTTCAAAAAGACATAGAAAGTGCAGTTTCCTTATTTGAAAAAACTGTATTTTATCAAGAAACACCTTTTATGCAACCTTATACAACGTTAGAAGAAATAAGAAAAGAATGGCAACACATTAAGAAAGAAAACATTCAACATATCGAGATTAAACCTTTAGCAATAGACGAGAATACTGTTATTGCTCAGTGGATATTAAAACAAAATAATCAAAACTTTGATGGAGTTTATGAGATAAAATTTAATGGAAATAGAGAATGCATTTATTTTAAAAGTTGGGAAATGAAAGATGAATAAAAAGTATAGAATAATCACTTGTATATGTGTAATCATTTCTTTAATTTCAGGTATCCTTTCAAATGATCTTATAGTTGGTGGGACTATTTTATTAACAGGATTATTATGTGCTTATTTTGCAAGTGAAGGGAAAAGAATCGGTTATGTTTTGGGGTTAATTAATTACCTATTAATGGGATATGTTGCATTTAAAAATAATTTGTATGGAATATTTTTCTTCTATATCTTTATATTTTCACCACTTCAAGTTCAAGGATTTGTAACTTGGAATAAAAATCTAGATGATGAAAAAAATGTGAAGGTACGAGAATTTACTTTAAAAAACTCTATAACTATTATAGCTTCATGTATAGTTGGTAGTTTGTTGCTTGGATATTTACTTACTCTTATCCCAAGTCAAAGATTAGCTTTTATGGATGCAAGTTCAAACTGTATCAACTTGTGTGGAGTAATACTTATGATACTTAGATTTAAAGAGTCATGGTGGTTATGGTTAATCAACAATGTTATAGATTTGAGTATATGGATTATAGCTTTTATAAATAAAGGTGAAGGTTCAGCAATGATGTTATTGGTATCTATTGGCTACTTACTCATAAATGTTTATGGAATAATTAAATGGAATATAGAAGCCAAGAAAGGATTAAATAATGAGTATTAAAGACAAAGATTATGAACAAATAAGTCCTACCGCTATTGTAACTGCTTATCCTAGAATATTTACAGATATACCATACGAAAAGGAAATATATAGTTGGCTAGAAAGTCATTGCGATACAGAAGTTGCTTTATATAAGAATATGGCTCCTGAAATGGAAGCAAGATATAAATTGGTCAACAAACTATTAGATAAATCTAATATTAAACAAGTTCTAGAATTAGCCTCTGGTTATTCCTCAAGAGGATTAATCTATTCAAAAAAAGGATACAATTATGTTGAAATGGATTTAGAAAATGTTTCTGAAAACAAAATAAAAATCTTAAAATCTATTGAAAAAAATATCCCTAATAGCTTAAAGGTTATTAAGGGGAATGCTTTAAGAAAAAAAGACTTTATAAAATGTGAAAAATATTTTAAAAGCGGAGAACCTATAGCAATACTTAACGAAGGGTTACTTAGATATTTAACTTTTGATGAAAAAAGAATATTTGCAGAAAACATTTGGGCTTTATTATCAAAACATGGAGGTGTATGGATAACCTCTGATGTGACTCCTAAAAAGTTCATAAAGTCACAAGATAATGCCCTTAGAAATTTTAACAAAAATGTCTCAAATATTACTTCAAGAAACAATTTGAATGATAGATTTGAAGATATAAATCATGTAAAGAATTTTTTTGGAAATATTGGTTTTGAAATTGTGGAAGTTCACAAATTTAGTGAAGTAAAAAGTGAATTATTCTCTATTAATGAGCTAAATATAATGGATGATAAAATAGAACAAACACTTGAAGATGCTATAGTAGTTGTTATGAAAATAAAAAAATGAAAATAAATTTCTAAATTCTGCTTCTTTTTGTTCAAGAAGTAAAAAAA
>CASDHD010000061.1 GCA_949280095.1 uncultured Bacilli bacterium | reverse complement strand
TATGTATTTCTCACGCTTTCTAAAAAAATGTAAAGTTTCTTTTTTTAATACGCACATATTTTGTTTTTCATGATGTTCTATTTTTTTATAAGGAATGCTATACAAATATCTTTCTAATAGAAATTTATTTTTAAAATATTCTCTCTTTTTATAATATTCTATAATTTTAAAAAGTAAAAAACTAATGACAACCAGTTGGTTTAAATTACTTTTGATGTTATATAAAATGAAAAGGATTAAAAAAAAGATAGATGTATAATTTGTAATGGTTAATGTCTTTTCATAAGGTAAATATTTTTGGAAAAATAACAAAAGGATTTCTCCTCCATCTAAAGGTCTTATGGGTAGTAAATTAAAGAGTAAAATGCTCTTGTTATAGTAATGAAAGATGTTTATTGTATTTTCCGTTATATAACCTTGTTTATACAGAAAATGAAAAACAAGCCATAATAAAATTTGAAAGAATATACCTCCTAAATATATTAAGATATCTTTATTTATAGGAGAATTAATTAGTTTTTCGGTCTTTGTCATTCCTCCAAACGGAAAAAGTTCTACACTTACAATTTCATAATGAAAGAGTCGTAAAAAAAAGATATGCCCTGCTTCGTGAATGCAAATGATTAGAAAAATCAACAATATGTTTTTGATAAAGCCTGTGAGTAAGAAGCTTAAAAAAATGACATAACATAAAGAATTAATTTTGATTTTACTGGATATAGTTTTCATACCCGATGAACTCACCATTTTCCATAAACGTTAAAACGGCTTTTTGGTCACTGAATTCTCCTACTATGCTCTCCTTTTCAACATAGTCATACATGGTTACATTGCAGTTGCTGATATTGGAATACCAAATATCCACTCCATCGATTCCTTGTACAATTATTGTTTTTCCAAGTCCTTCTTTTTCTCCTAAAAAGACAACGACACCGCTTTCTAAAAAATGATAGGTATTGCTAGTTAAATTCACTAAAAAGGCATTGCCTTCCTTTTCAATGTTTGTGTAATTATTCCCATTTTCAAAGACGGGAATACTATTGTTTATCTTTTCTGGAATGATGTTGCCAAAATACTTGGCATAGAGATTATTAATTTTTGTAAACGCTAAAGTCTCGTTAAAAAAATGGTCTTTAAAAAGTAAAAGGTTTGCATCGCTACTGTTGATGAATATAGCGCATAGCAAGACTAAAATCACACTCAAAAGAGTTCTTGTAAATAATTGGGAAATGTATTTGGAATTAGGTTCTTTTTTTTGTTTTTGACCAACTAAATTCATACGTTTATTTTTAATTCGATTTTGTGCTTCTAAAAGTATATTGTCCATTTCTCTTCACCAATACATTTTATGAAGTTTTAGAATTTTTTATGACAAATGAAAAGGACTAACAAGCTGATTAGAAAACCAAAAATATCAAAGTTAAAGTTTTGGAATAGAAGAAAAATACCTATCTTATAGAAAAAATAAAGAAAGAAAAAACGGAAGAAAATACCATGGATGTTTTGGTAAGAAAATTTTATTTTTTTATTTAGAAAATAAAGAATTGTATATAAAAGAAATAGTTTTCCTTTGGTAAACAGTAGAATGTCAATAGCGAGAATACTAAGAAAGTAGAAAATTTTGGTATGTTTTTTTTCTAATAAAGTGTGTAGAAGAAAATCTGTCTTAAAAAAAGTATAATTGTAAAAGCAGGTATCTAAAATAAAATAGAGAAAAGTCATTCTTCACCTCTTAAATCAGTGATAATGCTAACATATTTTATATGTTCAAAATTTACACTTGGGTGTACTTTAATTACTTTTTCAATTTCATAATGATCACTTTCGATTTCTTCAACTGTACCAATAAATACTCCTTCCGGGTAAATGGATACATCACTTGTATATACTTCATCTCCTATTTCTACTTCACCTTTGTTATTAATTCCTTTTACAATTAATTCTTTGTTTTCATATTTTAAAATGCCATAACAATCTTTAATTTTTACAGATAAGTTTAAATTTTCATTTAAAAGAAAATCGACAACGCTACTATTTTTGTTTACTTTAGAAATGATACCGATAAGTCCTTGTTCGTTTACAACAAGGTTTTGCTCTTTTATGTTGTTATTGCTTCCTTTATAAATAGTAAATGTATTTGTTAAATCGTAGACATCGCGGAATAGAACTTTTGATTCTTCTACATGGTAGGATAATGCGTCTTCGTAATGATAGGCGGAGACAAGCTCTTGGTATTTTTCTTCAAGTTCTGTATTTTTGATGTTACAGATGTAATCATTCGTTTTTGTTGTAATAGTTGCTTTAAAAAGTAACCCATAAATTTCTTCTTTGATTAAAATTGCTAGAATGAAAACTAAAATGATAACGAATTTCCCTTTTTTTGTCATATGCTTCACCATTTTTAGTATGGAAGATTTTTCTAAAATTAAAGCATATGATTGTCATAAAAGCTAAAAAAATCGGTCTCACTTACGATGATATGGTCAATTAAAGGAATTTGTAGCATTTCACTTCCCTTTTTTATGTTTTCGGTGAATGCTATGTCTTCTTGACTAGGTGTTACGTCTCCTGATGGATGGTTATGGATTAAAACAAGTTTCATAGCACTATTTTTAATAGCTGCATTAAAAATTTCACGTGGATGAGCAATACTTTTATTTTGCGTGCCAATAAAAATTGTTTCTTGTTTGATTACTTCGTTTTTCGTATTTAGAAAAAGAGCAAACATTTTTTCCTGTTTTAAACCAATGATTTGTGACCGAAAGAGTTCATAAATATCAGTAGCTGTTGTGATTTTTGTTTTCTTATTTTGCTGTTTACTTGCAAGACGACGGCCTAGTTCGATGGAGGCAAGCAGAGAAACAGCTTTTGCTTCTTTAATCCCTTTGATTTTGATTAAATCAGCATAAGTGATGTTATTTAAGTCATGAAAAGAGTTCAAAGTTTTTACCAGACGAATAGCTAGGTCTTTTACGGATTCTTCTTTATTACCGCATCTTAAGATAATAGCAATTAATTCCTCATTGGATAAATTGGCTCCCCCTTTTTCTTTTAATTTTTCACGTGGTCTTTCATCTATTGGTAAATCTTTAATTTTGTAATTCATTTTGATAGCTTTCTAACATATTTTTAATAATGAGCATGCGGTTTTCTTCACCACTTTGGATTAATAATTCATCGTATTTTTTTATTTCCGTTATGATTTTTTCGTCAACTTCTAGTTCTTTTATGTAATAACTATATCCCTCTTTATCAAAAATGGACGATAAAAGTTCTTTATTATCAACTGTAATACCTACATAAACACGATAGTACTCTCCATCATAAAAAACAGTACCTAGAGTAAAACGACTTCGATAATTGCTAGCATTTTCTTTATTTTTAAAAACGCCGACTTGGAAAGCGTAAAGAATTGGTTTATTTTTGGCTTCGGCTTTTTCTTTAATATTAAAGAAAAATAATCCTGCTAGAACGATGCCAAGTAAGGAAGAAAATAATACAATTTTTAATGTTTTTTTCATAATAGAAATCACCTACTACGTTTATAGCATAGAAAAAACGAAAAAAATGTCGGTTTGTGACATTTTACATTATAAAAAGATGAACTTTTATATATTTTTTATATAAAAAAACACAATTATATGGATTAATTAAATTTTGATTGTGCCATCTTTTATTTTATCTATTATAGCTTTAGCTCTTGATTCCATTTTTGGCAAATCATTAAGTGAAAAAAACTTTAATTCTTTACTTTCGTTATCTGATACTTTAATTGTACCAGTATAATTTAATACTTTAAATAAAACTATAACTGTGCACATTTTATCTCCGTTAGGGTATTCAAAATAATACTCTTTTCCAGATAGTACATCAACAAGTTCTAAATTTTCTGCATTGATACCAGCTTCTTCTTTTAATTCTCTTATAGCAGTGTCTTTAATATTTTCATATAATTCCATTGAACCACCTGGAATGCCCCAAGTGTTTGTATCACTTCTTAAATTTAATAATAATTCATTTTTATCATTAAAAACTAATGTAGTTGCACCAAGACCTATAATAGGATCATGTCCTACATATTTTCTTAAATTCATTATATATCCCATTTTTACTCCTCACTTTCATTACCAATTTTGTTTATTAATTAGTTTTACATAGCCAACTTCTTTTTCATATCCTAAACTTTCATAAAATTTTTGCCCTATAACGTTATCTTTTTCAGCAATTAAAGATATAAAATCACATCCTAGCTCTTTTGCATAATTACAAATATAATCTAACATTGCTGTGCCTATTTTCATTCTTCTATAATCTTTATGAACTCCTAAATTCCAAACGGTTAAAAAGGGATGTAATTCTTCTACAATATCACGATTGATAATAATAGTGGCCATACCAACTATTTTACTATCTAGTTTTACTACAATATTATGATAATCTGGATTATTGTAAATTTTGTCATATTCTTGAAATAATTTTTCATAGTTCGTTTTCAAATTATGATTACTATCGTATATAGAAATAGCTTCTCTCAAATCTGATTTTTTTAATTTTTCAATTATTAAAGTATCCATGATTTATTCCTCCAATTACTAATATTTTACCATACCTAGAACTTATTTGGAATAATCTGTACTTTTCCTTTATTAAAAAAGATAGTATCTATAAATCAAAGAATAGAAAAGGTACTACCATAAAGCAGTAAATTAGTAAAATAGGACTTAAAATTTTTGTTTATATTTAATGACTTACCATGAAAAAGACCCACATATCCTGTGCTAAAATATATTGACTATATTTATGTATTAGATAATGGCAAGCCTACAAAGGTTCTTGCATCTATAAAGAAAAAATTCTAGAGAGTTTAGGTACTTCTTTCAACAGAAAAAAGGCTTAATTTTCGCCTTCTTCTAACATGGTGGTAATAAAAATACCATACCCTGTTCTTACATTATCGACAATAACATGAGTAACAGCACCTATGATTTTATCATTTTGAATAATTGGACTACCACTCATTCCTTGTACAACACCTCCTGCTTTATCTAAAAGTTCACCATCGGTTATTTCAAACGATATATTTTTTATTTTGTTATATTCATTAATTTTCGTTATATTAATTTCATATTCCTTTATTTCATCACCATTTAAAACAGTTAATATTTTGGCAGAGCCAACTTGTACCTCGTCTTTACTTGCTACTTCATAAGTTGTATTACTTGGTAAATTAGCACTATAAGTTCCAAATAGTCCATATTGGGTATTTTTAGAAATTGTTCCATATACTTCAGATGGGTTAAAGTTTGCTTTTTTCTCTCCAGGATTTCCGTCACTACTTTTATTTACACCTGTAATGACGCTATTAAAAATTGTTCCCGTCTTTACCTCAATTCTTTTATTAGAATTTGCTTCAATGATTTCATGACCTAATGCTCCAAAGATCTTACTTTCTGGATCTATATAGGTTAATGTACCAATTCCTGTGATGCTATCTTTAACATAAAGACCTGTTTTAAAAATGCCATCCTGTTCAATTAAGCTTAATGTACTTTTATTTTCTTTACCATTTCTTACATAGGTTAATTCTACTTTAGAATCACTTATGTTTTTTTCAATAGCATTTGTTAATTCATTAATGGTATTTACTTCGGTATCTGCTACTTTTGTGATATAATCCCCTACTTCAATAGATGGACTTGACTTGATAGTTTTTCCATCTACTTGATAGAAACCTACTACTAAAACACCGTTACTTTGAATATTAATTCCTATATTTTGTCCTCCCACGATTACTTTACTGGAATATGCAAAGACTATTGAGGGATAGAGCATTAATAAAGTAATTAATACTAATTTCAATTTTTTCATAAAACATCACACCTTACTAGTACTAGTATGGGTAGATAGGTTTTGAAAATAAAAACAATAATTGGTTGTTGCCAAATATTGGAATTTAAAAGAGATTTGATTATTTTTTAGTTTTCTATTTCTTCCAACATTATTTTTTTAATTTCATCTATATTAGGAAAAAATAAGTTATTACCCTGTTTTTTAAGAGCCAATAAATAATTAAAATTATCTAGTATTTCATCTTTTAATGAGTCAATAACTTTTAATGGTTTACCGTATGTTATATGAGGATGATCTATATATTTTTCTAAAGTTGGAAAAGCATTTTGTAGTAATATTACAGACTTCTTATTTGCAATTTCTCGTATCATTATTGACCTACAACTGCCATATTTTTTAATCTTTTGATCTATAATTGGCTGATATTTAGTTATTTTACTACTCAAAGGTATAAACCATAAAATATCTTTATCTTCTATAGTGAAATATGTAGGTCTTGCATGACCATTTTCATGATTTATCATTAATCCTTTATCTTTGATTTTATCAAAGAATTCATCTTTAATATGATAAATATAACCTGTTTGTACTTTCATTTCCCCCAACTCCTACATTCATTTTATCACGAAATCGAGTAGAGAGAAATAATTAAATCATTTCGTCCCTCTCACACCACCGTACG
>CASDHD010000060.1 GCA_949280095.1 uncultured Bacilli bacterium | reverse complement strand
ATTTACAAAAACAGATTTCTTCTTTGTGTAGCGATGCTTTAGAGCCAGCATTGCGCGTTTTCATTTTGCCAATCGAATTTGAAGGAAAAAATATCGTAGCTGTTAAAGTAATGGAACTTGCTTAAAATAAAAAGCCTTGCTACTACAAACCAAAAGGATTAAAAGCAGGTTCTTATACAAGAATTGGTGATCGCGATGAACTTTTAACAGACTATGAAATTTATGCTATGCAAAGTTATAATGACCATATATTTGAAGATATAAGACCTACCAAGCAATCCGAATTAGAAGATTTAAATGAGGATGAATTACAATATTATGTTGTAAAACTAAAATTAGATAAGCCAAACTTTTCAGAAAACTCTTATGAAAAAATATTAAAATTGTGTGGAATTATTGATAACACGGAAAATTATACCTATCCGACTCTTGCTGGAACTTTAATTTTTGGAAAATATCCCCAAAGTTTTTATCCTCAACTATTTGTTGCATGTGTTGTTGTACCAGGTACAACTTTAGGGGATGTTGGAATATTTGGAGAAAGATTTATTGATAATAAAAGAGTAGAAGGTACTATCGAAGAAATGCTTGAAGGTACACTTCATTTTCTTAAAAAGAACATGAAAACTAGAGTGATTATTAATAAGGACGGCGAAAGAATTAATAAAACGGAGTATCCATTAGATGCATTAAGAGAGGCTGTTGCTAATGCTCTTATTCATAGAGATTATAGCAGTAAAACAGAGGGAGCATACATTTCAGTCTATATGTATCAAGATAGAATAGAAATAATGAGTCCAGGTGGATTATATGGTGTAAATAAATTAGAAAAATTAGATAGTGACACTATTATGGAAACAAGAAATCCAAATATTGTACGCATTTTAGAAGAGAAAGGCAATGTTATCGAAAATAGGCATACTGGAATTTCAACGATGAAAAGGGAAATGAAGAAATATGATTTACCAGAACCAGAATTCTATGAAGAAAATGGCCTTTTTAAAGTAGTGTTTAGAAATGATATAAAAAATAATGCAGTTAGTGAACATGAAAATGATGTGCGTGGACATGAGATTGGACATGAAAGTGATACACAAAGTGATACACAAAGTGATACACAAAGTGATACACAAAGTGATACACAAATAGTTTTAGATAGCGACATGGTCAAAAAAGTTTTAGAATATTGTAAGGAAGCAAAATCAGCAAAAGAAATAAGAGAATATTTAGGAATTTCTTCTAAGAGATATGTTGCTTATCGTATTTTAAAACCAATGCTTCAAAACGGTTTATTAGAGTTTACGAATAAAATCAATCAAAATGTTAGAAATCAAAAGTACATTACAAAAAAATGAGAAAAAAGGAACTACATACAACTGTAATTCCTTTTCCTTTTCATCTATCTAAAATAAATAAAGATAAACAACGCTAAACAAAGACAATAAATAGAGAATTTCCAAAGACGTCCATTCTTCACCAAATTAGAAAGCCATTTGTAAGAAAAATAGGTTACAATTCCTGCAAAAGCCATGCCAAGTACATAACAAGGAAGTAAACTACTACTAGCAGGGTTTTCTAGAAAATCTAAAACTCCTAATCCCATTGAAGCAACACTAACGGGAAAATAAAGCATAAACGTATACTTAAGTGCAGCATCTTTTTTTAATTTACAAAGAAGACATCCTACTAAAACTATTCCACTACGACTAATACCAGGACACAAAGCCACCATTTGTAAAAGACCAATTATAATAGCATCTTTATAAGTAATGTCCTTATCTTCTTTATCCCCATTTACATTTTTCACAAGGAATAAAGAAATTGCTGTAATAATAAATGCCAATCCTAACAATTTAATAGAAAGAGCATTTTCGATATTATCTTTAAACAAGGCACCCATAATACCAACTGGAATACTACCAACAACTATGAGCATACAATACTTAAATTCATTTTTGACAATCTTTCTTTTTTCTTTATTAAAGATATAAGTAAAAAAAGATTTTACTAATTTGATAATATCGGGTAGGAAAATGAAAAGAATTGCCAAGAACGAACCGAAATTAACGAAAATTTCAAAATTTAAATCATTTAACATATCTGTGTTAAAAATATTTTTAAACAAAAATAAATGTCCACTAGAAGAAATGGGTAGTGGTTCTGTAAACCCTTGCAAAATCCCTAAAAGAATATAAATTACATATTTCATTGTATCACCTATTTAATTATATAATAAATTTTCGAAATAAGAAATAAAATTATACTAGGTGGTTTTATGAATTTGTTAGGTGTCCTTTTAGGAACCCTTATGGCAAGCATTGGACTCATGTTTATTTTTTTATATACAAACCTTCTAACAATTGGGTATAGTTTTTTTGATTTTGTTCAATTTATTAGTAAAAGGGTAGAATGCCTATTATTTCTTTTTGGTATTCTCTTGATTATCTTATCTTTTGAAAGGAGCATAAAAAATGTATTATTACTACGACGTTCTTCTAAATTTCACATCTGAAGGAGAACTTTATGAATTCTATGAATGGGAAGAAAATGACAATGTAGAATTTGTAAAAAAAATTCCAATATTTCGAGTCCCAACTGAGGTTGTAAAAGACAACTTACAATATCAAACAAAATTTGATAAAGAAATAGTTTTACAAATAGCAGGCAAGACAATGATAAAAGGAAATAAAGAAAATATAGGGAACACCTTTTTAATTAGTGATGCCAAAAATGCTTTAGCCTTAGAGTTAGACGAAACAGGAAAAGTTATAAGTAGAAGCAAACTCCTACCAAGTGATGAGTTAAATCTAAGTGAAGTCATGTTTACCATGAAAGAAAGCAATCTATCTTATGAAAAGGGTAAGAAATATAAAGAAGAAACTATGTTACGCCAGGAAAGAGAAATAAAAAAACTTATAACTTGTGAAATTAAAACCTTATACGAAAAGAAGAATACAAGTAAACTAAAATATCTTTACTATGAATGGTTTAATAAAAATATTGACAATGTCCAAGAAATTTATGAAGAAATGATAGAAAATTTACAGAAAACGTATGATGACAATTTAAAAAGAGTTTATGAACTCATTAAACTCTCTTACCATAATATACATTAAATATGCTTTAATAACGACCAAGACCAAGACTTTTACAAACCATCTCATATTTTTTACGAGCTAATTCATTGACTTTTTCTTTTCCTTGATTTAAAACTTCATCTACAATACCAGATTCCATAAATTCTTGGTATTTTTTTTGAATTTGAAGAAGGCTTTCTACTACTAAATCTGCTACCTCTTTTTTTAAATTTCCGTAATTCGATTCTTTAAACTTTTCTTCAACTTCTTGAATTGAAAGATTACTAAAACTAGAATAAATAGTCAGTAAATTGGAAATACCTGGTTTATTTTCTACATCATAATAAACTTTTCCTTCGCTATCTGTAACGGCAGACATTATTTTTTTACGAATAATTTCTTCGCTATCAAGAAGAAAAATAATACCTTTTTGGTTTTCATTCGATTTACTCATCTTTTTTGTTGGATTTTGTAAGTCCATAATTTTAGCCCCAATTTTAGGAATTAAAGGTTCAGGTATTGTAAAAATATCTCCATGAGTATGATTAAAGCGAGTTGCAAGATTACGAGCAAGTTCCACATGTTGTTTTTGATCAGCACCAACAGGTACATATGCAGCATCATAAAGAAGAATATCCGCAGCCATTAAAATAGGATAAGTAAATAATCCAACACTCACATTTTCACGAGATTTACTTTTTTCTTTATATTGTGTCATTCGATTTGCTTCCCCTATATAAGTAGAACATTCCAAAACCCAAGAAAGATTCGTATGATATAAATTTTCTGACTGTAAGTAAATGGTATTTTTGTTTGGATCAATACCACAAGCTAAATAAAGAGCTACATTTTTTTTAATACGTTCTTTTAAAAGAGTAGCATCTTGAGGAACTGTAATGGCATGTAAATCAGGGACAAAGATAAAAGAGTCGTAGTTGTTTTGAAATTCTACACTTTGTTTAATTCCTCCAATTAAACTTCCGATTGTTAAATCTCCACTTGGTTGTAAACCTGTTAATAATCTTTTCATAATCAATCACCTAGAGTTTATTTTAGCATAAATTGTATAATTTGGATACTTTTCGCCAAGAATAAAAATAAAGGAGAAAGAACAATGAAGAAAATTATAGTATTTTTAGTAACTTTAAGTATGGTAGTAGGATGCGCTTGTGCTAAAATGAGTGCAAGTGATGCTGTAAAAGAATATTTAGACAAATATAACAATCAAAATGCAAATGTATTGACAGAATTAGAAAACTTAATTCAAGAAGAAAACTTAAACGAGGAGCAAGGAAAAAAGTACAAAGAACTTATGTTAAAACAATATAAGGATTTAAGTTATAAAATCGAAGAAGAGACTTATAATGGTGATGAAGCAACTGTAAAAACAAAAATCACAGTCTATGACTTATATAGTGTACAAAAAGAAGCTGAAGAATATAAAAACAGCAATAGAGATGAATTTATTGACAAAGATAGAAATTACGATGCAGATAAATTTTTAGACTATAAACTTGAGCAAATGCAAAATACAACCAAAACAATTGAATATACCATTGACTTTAAAGTTGTGAAAAAGGATGGGAAGTGGGTTTTAGATACAGTAAGTACAGAGAGTCTTGAAAAAATTCATGGAATTTATAACTATGCGAATGATTAGAGCAGATGCTCTTTTTTTAATCTAACTTGGTTGAAGCAAAAAATTTTCCTAAAATTCTTGATTTGTGTTAAACTTAATGTAAGATTTAGGAGTTGTGTATGAAATTAAAAGAAGAATTTGTTAAATTACCAAAAGAAATGCTTTATGATATGTATGCATCTATTGTCTATAAGTGTAAAGATTACGATAATATTACAAGAGGAAAAATGCTTGATGAAATTTTAAAAGAATACGAACATGAACTCTACTTGTATTCCATTTGTACTGGAAGAGAACTTGAGTTTTTAAAGTATTGTCAAAATAAAAAATTATCTGCAAAAGACTTAAAAGATTATGAATGGGAGATAACCACGTTAAACAAAAAAGGAATATTTAGTAGAGTTACTTTTGAAATTTTTGAAGAACAAAAAGAAAATGTAACGAAAGCATTAGAATATGTAAAAAAAGGCAATAAAAAAGATATGGATGAGATTGTTCCGTTTATGATAGGAACAATTAGAATGTACGGAAATATATTAGTAAAAGCTCTTACATCAATGACTACTGATTTCTTTGGTTTAAAAGAAGAAGATGTCCATCATATTTTTGGAAATCCTTTATTCCATTTCTACTGTGAATTTCATCATGAATGGATAAAAGCCTTTAATAGAGATGAAGAAATGGTAAGTTATAGAGACTATTGGGAAATTCTAGATGATTTAGATGAAGCTAGAAAAATCTATGGAATAGGTGGAAGTCGTGAGTATGATCCTCAAGATGTTTATGATATTTTTTATTTTGGTTTTCCAATAAGAAAAGAAAAAGTGAAAAAAATGGTAAATGAAATTAATAAGTTATCTACAAAAGAATTTTTATTCAAAATAATAGATGAAGCAAGAGTTTTAAATAATCGCTTTGGATTAGAAAACCTATTAGATAAAGAATTAGTGGGTGTTGTAAATGAAGCTTTAGATGAAATTCCATGTGCAGCTATGAATGGTTTTACTCCGAAAGAATATAAACATGAAAAAGAAGAAGAATATGATTTAAGTCAGAAAATGACCATAATTCCTCAAAATAATGCCCATTTGTGTAAAAATGCTGCAGATCTTTATTATAAACTTTATTTTGCTTTATTAGATTATACAAACAAAAAACAAGGCATCTGTCCAAAACTAAAAAAGATTTATAAGCAAGAAGGATTAGATGTGACTGAATTAAAGCCTATTAATGATTATTTATGGGAGCATAAAGAGATTATTGATGAATTTATAGAAAAAAATGACTATAATTTTAATGAAGAGGAATTAGGAATTATAAAAGGTTTTAAAAGTGCTGTTACAAGTAATTTCTTTGTTGTAGTAGGTTTTGAAAAAGAGTATACGAAAATATTATCACCTGATGAAGGAAAACTTTATATGGTAAAAGGAATAAGAGTGGATTTAGATAAGATAATAAATTCAAAAACATTACCAACAGTGATTTCAACTACTTTACTAATGTTTAAGGGAAATATTATTTTTAATAGTTTTTTGGCTCCTATGAACGCTACTTTGGGAAATGATTTTAATAAACAAATAGTAGAAGAATTAGAAAGTGCAATAAAATATTATCATTTATAAAGAATGGGATGTAAGACAAATGCAAAAAATGTTAGCGGATAGTTTAAATGTTGGGGTTGGCAATTTGGAACTTGTTGTTCTATCTGCCCATATATATGAATACAACCTTACTGCTGCGAAAGATATATTAGAGGAATATGACGAAACTTTAAAAAGAGTTAAAAAACAACAAATAAACTAAAATATATGATAAAATGTTATAAAAAATAGGAGGTTTTTGTATGATAGCTAAAAATGTGGGAATTGTGAAAGAACCAATAAAGGAAATTTATCAACAAATAGAAAATATGAATGAAAAAATTGTGATTTTAACAGGTAATCGTGGAAGCGGTAGAAGCACTGTGTTACAATCAAAAACAGATGAAAATAGAAAAGGAAAAGATTTTCATATTTATCATTTCTTTGAACATTGTGGTATTGGAGTTACTACTGATGAAGTAGGTGTAAATTTTATTGAGCATCGTTTTGAATTATATATGGCAAGGGTACTTTTAAATTGTTTAAAACAACAACGCGTTTTTACAGAACAAGATAAAAAGATTTCTGAAGAAGTAAAAAAAGCGTTTGCTTCTTTCCATAATGATGCTGCAAAAATTAAGTGTGGAAAACATAGGATATTCTCAAAAATAAAAGTCACAATTTTTTAACAATTTGAAACACTGGC
>CASDHD010000059.1 GCA_949280095.1 uncultured Bacilli bacterium | reverse complement strand
ATAAACAAGAGCTTATTAAAAAGTTTGCTTCAGCAAACTTACGTTTAGTGGTTAGCATCGCAAAAAGGTATGTTGACCGAGGCTTAGAATTTCTCGATTTAATTCAGCATGGAAATTTAGGTTTAATGAAAGCAGTAGAGAAATTTGACTTTAAAAAGGGATATAAGTTTTCTACCTATGCAACTTGGTGGATTCGTCATGCTATTACACTTGGTCTAGCAAATGAGGCGAAAACCATTCGTATCCCTGTTCATAGGATAGAAACGATTAATAAAATGATACGTATCCAAAGGCAATTAACTCTAGAGTTTAACCGTGAACCAACCCCAAATGAAATTGCTAAAGAAATGGGTATAACTGAAAAAGAGGTAGAACAATTATTCAAAGACCATGCAGAAACTATTTCGCTAGAAATGCCAATTAATGACAAAGAAGATACATTTCTAGGAGATTTAATCCCTAATGAAACCGGAACAGAAACAGAAATACAAGCTTTACAAACCTTTATGCGAAAAGATTTGGAAATAATCATGGCGGATTTAACCGAAAAAGAAAGAATTGTGTTAAAATTACGTGTGGGATGGGATGGCACTCAGCCTAAATCTTTAGAAGAAGTAGGCAAATTTTTTAATGTAACACGTGAGAGAATTCGTCAAATTGAAGCGAAAGCTTTAAAAAAACTAAGACATCCTTCTCGTTCTAGAAAAGTAAAAGGATATTGGAAAGAAGATGATTCACGCGAAAATGCTTATAGGAAACAAACAGTTAAATCCGAAAAAGGCACCTCAAAAAACAATTTGAAAAATAATCAACGGTGTAAAAATAAAGAAGAAATAATACAAATTCAAAAAAATCTATTAATTGATTTAATGGATGCCCATCCAGAGATAACTTTAGATACATGGAAAAAATGGATAAATCTACTACCAACAAAACAAAAGGAAGCAGTTTATTTTAGAAATGGAACTAGTTTGAGAGAGAATAATTCGTTTAATAAAAGTACAGGCTATATAAATTATAATGCAGGAATAAAGAAATTAACTTATTGGTGCGACAACCCCGAGGAAATAATACAAATTCAAAAAAATTCATTGATTGACTTAATGGATGCCCATCCAGAGATAACTTTAGACACATGGAAAGAATGGATAAATCTATTACCACCAAAACAAAAGGAAGCAGTTTATTTTAAAAATGGAACGAGTTTGAGAGAAAATAATTCATTTAAGAAAAGTGCAGGATATGTAAATTATAATAGGGGAATAAAGAAATTAACTCAATGGTGTGAAAACAAAGAAGAAAAAAGTACCATTTCGTTACAAAATGGTACTATGTTATCTAATAATAACATAGTAGTTAATAAAAGTTTAATCGACTTTGCGAAGTATCTTGGTTATCCTTGTGAAATTCTATTAAAAGCAGTAACTTTACTCTCAAAAGAAGATCAAAAAATAATTTATTTAGTAAGAGGGAGGGATTTAAATGAATATAATTCTTTTCCTACCAATAAACCGTCTGAAGTTTATCAAAAAGAATATAAAAATGCTCTTGTTAACTTGAGAATAAAAGCAAATGAACTAGAAAAATTAGAGAAGATGGATGAGATAAAGAAAGAATCTTTAGAACCTGTAATAGATAAAAAATATAATTTAAATCAGGAAAGATTACATTTATTAAAAGCCTCTTTGTATGAGGAATTAGCAAAAAAGTGGCAAGATATAATATCCCCAGATGTATTACAAGAAATCATTAATAGAAATGTACTAGATAATAAGAAAAGCAAACAAGAATATTTGCAACAACTAGAAATAGAAATCATATCTTCATTACACAAACAATATTGTTTGACTAAGGATGAGCAATTTTTAATGAAATTTGTAGAAAGATACACATCCAAAATGGTTAAACGTTACCCACTTTTAGGTAAGCAAAAAATAGAATGCATTATTAAAGAATTATTTCTTAATTATAGCGGAGAAAGAAAGTTTGACACAGAAATCGACATTTGTTTAATGAGGTCTTACAATAAAATGTAAGGCTTTTTCTTGGCATAAATACGTATGTATGCTAAAATGGATTTAAGGTGATGCATATGTTTAGTTTTATTATTGGAACTGTTCGAGAAACAGAAAAAAACTATATTACAATTGAAAATAATGGAATAGGATACCAAATATTTGTAGCTAATCCTTTCAGTTTTCCTTTAAACGAAGAAACGAAAGTATTTATTTATACGTATATTAAAGAAGATGAATTTTCTTTATATGGTTTTAATTCTTTAGAAGAAAAGGAATTATTTTTAAGACTAATCAGTGTAAAAGGCGTAGGACCAAAACTGGCCTTGCCGATGTTTGCTTTAGGAAGTGTTTCTGGTATTATAGATGCCATTGATAGAGAAAATATTTTGTATTTAACAAAATTTCCTAAAGTTGGAGAAAAAGTGGCACGTCAAATTATCTTGGATTTAAAAGGTAAACTTGTAAAAAATGATGTAGTCCAAACAGAAGGACTAGAAGAAGTAGTTGAAGCATTAGAAAGTCTTGGTTATAAGTCTAGTGATATTAAAAAGATTTTACCTAAAGTAGATACAACGCTAAAAATAGAAGAGCAAATCAAAGAGGCTTTAAAGTTATTATTAAAATAGAAAGGAACTTATATGGAAGATAGAATTATTGATGCAGAAGAAAAAAAAGAGGATGTATTTGAAAAAAATATTCGTCCACAGAGTTTAGAGGAATATGTTGGCCAACACGAAATAAAAGAAAATTTGCGTGTTTTTATAAAAGCCGCCCTTATGAGAGAAGAGCCCCTAGATCATGTTCTTTTATATGGTCCACCAGGTTTAGGCAAAACAACAATGGCCCATATTATCGCAAATGAGCTTGGAAGCAATATTAAAACTGCAAGTGGTCCGTCTATTGAAAAAACGGGTGATTTGGCAGCTATTTTATCCGCATTAGAACCAGGCGATGTTTTGTTTATCGATGAAATTCATCGTATGCCTAAATTTATTGAAGAAGTTTTATATCCCGCCATGGAAGACTTTGAAATTGACCTAGTCATTGGTGAAACTGGAAAATCAAGGAATATTAAAATTGATTTACCTCCATTTACATTAGTAGGTGCAACCACAAGAGCAGGAGATATATCTTCTCCTTTACGTGATCGATTTGGTATTATTTCTAAATTAGAATACTATAAAAAGGAAGAATTAGAGAGTATCATTAAACGAACAAGCCGTGTTCTAGATATGCCAATTGAAGACTATGCTGCAGGAGAACTAAGTGGAAGATGTCGAAAAACACCACGTATCGCCAATCGTTTGTTTAAAAGAGTACGTGATTTTGCTCTTGTAGAAGGAGAATCTTGTATTACAAAAGAACTAACGATAAAATCATTAGAGCGTTTAAAAGTAGATGAATTTGGTCTAGATGGGATTGATATCGAATATTTGACAAGTTTAATTACTAAATTCAATGGCGGACCTGTTTGTGTAGAGACTATTTCTACTTCAATTGGAGAAGAAACTTCAACCATTGAAGATGTCGTGGAACCATTCTTATTACAAGAGGGATTTATTAAAAGAACACCTAGAGGTAGAGTGGCATGTGAAAAAGCATACGACCATTTAAAAATTAATCATAACGAAACGATGTTTTAAAAGGAGAAAAGAACAATGTTAACAATAGAATCAGCACTTATAAAAGATGATAAACGCATCATTTGTAAGTATTATGAAATTGAAGAAATTTGTAAAAATATAGTTAAAGAATATTGTAGTAAAAGTGAAGAAAATTACCATAATTTTTTAGAGTTTGCCAAAAATTATCATACATTCAAACCATATTTTGATTTTGTGGTTTGTGTATTAAACTATAAAATATTAAATCCACAAATGGAAGAAGATAAAATCTTAGTTGGTAAAGAGAACCATATGTATGTTTATAATAAGACGAGTGAAAAGTTTGAAGATAATTTTCGTTATGGTTTAAGTGATGATAAAACTCTTGATGTATATCCCATAAGCATACAATCTAAACTTGAAGAATGTATGATTGATGGTAACAATAATCATATAATGCCTAAAGATATGCTTGGACATGTTCAAATATTACAACAAATATTAAATATGCTCTTAATTTCACATAAAGGAATTTGTGAAGAATATTTAAGTTACAAATCAGATATAGGATATTTTGTACAGAGATATTTACCACTTATTCGTTTTCAAGTAGATAAACAAATGGGAATGATTCTAGCAAGATGTGTATATCGAAATGATAACATAACGAAACTACAAGACAATTTTATCAATGATTTATTAGATAACCGTTATACATATCCTTCATTTTTATATAAAGTTAACGAATTTGATAAATATGATGCACAAGATTTAACGGAAGAAATGAGCTATAAAAATGATGATTTTGAAGAAATAATTAAAAGATAAGGAAGTTTTTTATGAAAGGTAAGTTAATAATTATTGAAGGAACTGATTGCTCTGGAAAAGAATGCCAGGCTAAAAAGCTATTTGAAAAATTAGAAAGTGTTGGAAAAAAAGTATATAGATGTTCTTTTCCTAATTATGATACACCAACAGGGAAAATTGTAGGAGGACCATATTTAGGAAAATCTTATATATGTGATGGTTGGTTTTCTGAAAAAGCCCCGAATGTTGATGCGCTAGTTGCTAGTGCTTACTATGCTGCAGATAGAAGATATAATGTAAATGAAATAAACAAGCATTTAAATGATGGGTATATTGTTATTATAGATCGTTATGTAGAATCTAATATGGCCCATCAAGGAGGAAAAATTAAAGATAAAGATGAAAGATTAAAACTGTATAAGAAATTAGAGATGCTTGAATATGAAATAATGGAATTGCCAAGACCTAATTTAGTAATATTTTTATATATGCCATGTTATTATACCAATATTTTAAAACAAGGCAGAGGAGAGCAAGCAGACCAACATGAAACATCAATGGAGCATTTAAAACATGCCGAAGATACTTATTTAGAGTTAACGGACATATATAATTTTACCAAAATAGACTGTGTTAAAAATGGAGAAATTCGCACAATAGATGATATTAGTGATGAGTGTTATAGTATTGTGGGAAAATTAATAAAAAAAGAAAATGAATAATTATGAAATCAGGATTAATTGATAAATTAAGGAATGTTATAGAATGCCCTTATTACGAAATAGAAAATTTATGTAAAAAAATAATAGAAGAATACTGTAGTAGGAGTGAAGAAAATAATCAAAAATATGTAGAATTCGCAAAAGATTATACAATCTTTTCCCCTTACTTTGATTTTGCTATAGGAATACTAGGGTATAGTTTAATAAATCCCTTTTTTCGCCCTAAAACTATATTGAGTGGGAATGAAGAGCATAGAGGATTTTGCAAAAAAGGATATTCTACACTTTTAGATGACTATGTAAGTACAAATTATAATGGAGAATATTTTCATTTTTCTAGTGATAAAGATTTACAAATTAGGCCATTTGTACAAAAAGAAATATTTTATGAAACTTTTATTACTCCTAATTTAATGGAAATAACTCCTGTCATTAATTCACAAGAATTTGCTCGTCAAATCTTGCATTTAGGCATGATAAAATCAAAAAGTTTATGCATGGAAATTCAAGCCATTCATCAAGAAGAAATCGATTATGTAGAAATACTTTTACGTTATTTTTCACTGTTGCAATTAGGCTTCCAACCTACAGCAAAAAAGAATTATTTATTTTTTCGAAGCGATAATATAACCTTTGAACAAAGTATTCTTTGTAAATCAATAGCCGAAAAATCTCAGGATATGATAGTAATGGATAAAAAAGACTTGCATAAACCCAAAAATTGGTCACACAAATTTATGAACGAAGAAAATATTATCTATTTAAATAAAAGATGAAAAAAGGAGCAAATCGTTATGAAAACAAGCGAATATGATTATGATTTACCAGAACACCTAATTGCTCAAACTCCTTTGGAAAATCGTACATCTTCTAAACTTTTAGTAATGGATAGGAAAACAGGTGATATAAAACACCAGAAGTTTACAGATATAATAGATTTTCTCCATCAAGGAGATGTTTTAGTAATTAATGATACCAAAGTAATTCCAGCAAGGTTAATTGGCACGAAAGAAGAAACAGGAGCAACGATTGAGATATTATTATTAAAAGAGTTAGGGAATGATACTTGGGAATGTTTAACACGACCTTTTAAACGTTTGCACATTGGAACAAAAATTTCATTTGGCCAATCATTGCTAATTGCAGAGGTTATAGAAAAAAAAGAAGAGGGCATTTGTATTGTTCAATTTTCTTACGAAGGAATATTTCTAGAAATTTTAGATAAGCTAGGTGAAATGCCATTGCCTCCTTATATTCATGAAAAACTGAGCGATAAAGATCGATATCAAACCGTTTATGCTAAAAATATTGGTAGTTCTGCCGCCCCAACAGCAGGTCTTCATTTTACAAATGAAATACTAAGAAAAATAGAAGAAAAAGGAATTGTGATTACGAGAGTAACTTTACATGTGGGATTAGGTACATTTAGACCAATTGAAGTTGAAGATGCAAGTAAACACAAAATGCATAGTGAGTTTTATAAAATGACGAAAGAAACTGCTGAAATTTTAAATCAAGCTAAGAAAGAAAAAAGAAGAATTATTGCAGTTGGAACAACTTCTACGAGGACACTTGAAACCATAATTCATAAATATGGTGAATTTAGATCTTGTGAGGGCAATACAGATATATTTATCTATCCAGGGTTTGAATTTCAAGCTATAGATGGGCTAATTACTAACTTCCATTTACCAAAAAGTACGCTTTTAATGCTTGTAAGTGCCTTTTCTAAAAAAGAATATATTTTAAAAGCATATGAAGAAGCTATTAAAAAAAATTATCGATTTTTCTCTTTTGGAGATGCAATGTTCTTAAAATAAATTAATGAGGTGATAACGTGAAATTAGATTTTAAATTAAAAAAAGAAGAAAAAAATACCCAAG
>CASDHD010000058.1 GCA_949280095.1 uncultured Bacilli bacterium | reverse complement strand
AGTTGTTTTTATTTTGTCAATTTATGACTTTTATTTTTAGAAACTCCCTATATTGATTTTGTCAATTTGTTCATTGACTTTTTTTGACGTATGCGTCATTTTTGTTCAATAGAATTCAATTAATTTCTTTGTCTTAGAGCCATTTTTGAGAGTAATTTTTTCTGCAAAATTTTAAATATTATACAAACAGCTTTTATTATTTTAAATAAATTTATTAAAAAAGCTACTTTCTACTGACATTCAAAATAATGCCAATACTTGCCATACTAACAAGTAAAGAAGAACCTCCATAAGAAAGAAAAGGCAAAGTAACTCCTGTAACTGGAATAATTCCCACCACAACCATAAGATTTAATAATGCTTGAATAATAATTCCAAAAGAAAGACCAAAAGCTAAGTACTTACCAAACAAGTCACTCTGTTTTAAAGAAATATTTAAAGCTCGGTAAAAGATAAAAAAGAAAATACTAGCAACAATGAGTACCCCTAAAAAGCCAAATTCCTCACTAATGATGGAAAAAATAAAATCCGTTTGAGGTTCAGGCAAATAAAAATGCTTCTGACGTGACATCATAAATCCTTGTCCCAGCAAACCACCTGGCCCTATTGCATATAAACTTTGAATGATTTGAAAGCCACTACCTAAAGGATCAGTCCATGGATTTAAAAAAGATACAATTCTAGCCATTCGATATGGGGCTACAATAATGAGAGCGACAATACCAACAAGACCAAGCATTCCAATTCGTACAAAGAAAGAAATTTTAACTCCTGAAACAAATATCATCACAACAAGTGTCAATACAATCACCATCGCTGTACCAAAATCTGGTTCTAACATGATAAGACCAAAAAATACCATGATGACACTCATAATTGGCAATACACCTGACTTTATATCTCGCATATTTTTCTTATTATTGGAAAGATACTTAGCAACATAGATAATTAAACCTACTTTTGCAAACTCACTTGGTTGTATCCCAAAACCCCCTAGTCCAAACCAACTACGACTCCCATTACGAATAGTACCAATTCCTGGTATCAATACCAAAACAAGTAAAAGAAAACAAATAAACAAAATAAGATTTGCCTTTTTAAAATAGTAATGATAATCCACTTTTGACAAGAATAACATTACAAAAATACCCACAATGAAAAACATCCCTTGTGCTTTAATAAACTTAAAAGGGTCTTGAAACTTATACTCTGCCCAAATACTACTCGCCGAATAAATCATTACAATTCCAAAAGTAGCAATTAGAAGCACTGCGATAAACAATTTGTAATCAATTTTATTTTTCATAAAGTACCTCATTCAATTTTATGAAGTAGATATTAAAAAAATACAAAAAAATCTATTCTTCTTCAAAAATAGATTTACGTTTATATTTCTCTGCATTTATTTTTTTATATTCCTACATAGTTAAATCCAAACACCATAAGTGATGGCAGCCATAGCAAGAAGAAAACCAACCACCCAAAATAATTTAACAATATCTGTTTCTGCCCAGCCAATTTGTTCAAAATGATGATGCAAAGGCGCCATTTTAAATATTTTTTTATGAAATTTACGAATCGCAATAATTTGTACAAAACTAGAAATGGTTTCTATAACAAAAATACCTCCAACAAGCACTAAAGAAAGCTCATGTCTTGTAAGGATTGCAACTGTAGCAAGAGCACCACCTAAAGCAAGACTTCCTAAATCTCCCATAAATATTTTTGCAGGATGTGTATTGTATAACAAAAAACCAAGCAAACTACCCACCAGTAAAAAACAAAATATAGCCACTTCTTCATAGCCTTGCATCCAACCAGTGTTCCAAGTAATAATTCCAAAAGCTAAAAATGCAATTGCTGATAAACCTCCTGCAAGACCATCTAAGCCATCTGTAATATTAACAGCATTACTAGTTCCTACCAAAACAAATAAAATGAATATTCCAAACAGCCATCCCATATTAATACTAATATTAATAGATGTAATCCATAAAACAGGTTCTCCGCCATTTTTCATAAAAATATAGAAGAAAAATAAAGCAATTCCCATTTGAATTAAAAATTTTGTCGTAATACTAATTCCTTTATTGTTTTTAAACTTCATTTTCAAGTAATCATCAGCAAAACCAAGTAACGCATAAGCGACAAAAACAAAAATTAAAATCCAGAGATTTGAACTTAAGGTGATACTTCCTCGAATGTAAAGTAAAAATAAAGAAAAGAGTACTGGTACAATAAAGATAAAACCACCCATAGTAGGTGTACCATTTTTTTTAATATGTCTTTCACCAACTGTTAAACTTACATTTTGCCCCATTTTCTTAATACGAGCAAATTTCACAAAAAAGAACCCAAAAATCATAGAAATTACAAAGCCTAACATAATAGACATCGCAGCTTTGGCAAGTATTAGCAATTCAATCACCTCAATAATCAAATTATACAATATTTTTTTTAAAACAAAGACATTCTAATAAAAAATTGACACTAGTTAGACAACATTAAAGATATTTTACTGCCCTCTTCCACATAATAATTTCCCTCAGGACTTTGATAAAGAACCTTATTTCCTTCTCCACTTGTAAGGACTTCAAATCCTTTTAAAGCATTTTTAGCATCTTCTAAACTCATACCAACTACATCAGGCATCATCACATATTTTGTATCCAACCAAGTATATTCCCTTGGCATTCCATCTTGACTTTTAGGAAAGTTATACAATTCTATTGCTGTCTTAAAAACATTTTTGGCAATAGGAGCTGAAACTACCCCACCATATTGGGTAATACCTTTTGGATTATCAATAGCAACATACACGACAATTTCTGGATCATTTGCTGGCATAAATCCCATAAATGAAACTATATAATTTCCCACCATATACGAACCGTTTTGAACTTTTTGAGCCGTTCCAGTTTTTCCGCCTATTCGATAATTTTCGATATAAGCATTTTTTCCACTTCCATTTGCAACGACACTTTCTAAAGCATAACGTACCATTTTAGAAGTCTCTTCACTAATGACACGAACTCCTTCATCAGGTGTAAACAGTTTAATAACGCTATTCGTCTCGGGTTCTGTCATTTTTTGAACTATATAAGGCGTATGTAAAATTCCTCCATTCACCGCAGCAGATACAGCTCTTACTTGTTGAATTGGGGTCACGCTAATTCCCTGCCCAAAGCTTGTTGTTGCTAGTTCCACAGGCCCCATTTGTTCTAAAGAAAACAAAATACCACTTGCTTCTCCATTCAAATCAATTCCTGTTTTCTTTCCAAACCCAAAATTGTTAATATACTTTAGTAAAGTTTCAGCTCCTAATTTTTGTCCCATAACAACAAATCCTGGGTTACAAGAATTTTCGACTACCTGTAACATAGTTTCAGCACCATGTCCTCCAGCTTTCCAACATTTAATCCTCGCTCCTTCTACTGTAATGGAACCTCCATCATAATAGTTATCATTAAAGAGATTAATCGTTTGTTCTTCTAAAGAAGCAGATAAAGTAATAATTTTAAACGTAGAACCTGGTTCATAGGTCATCCATATAGGGAGATTACGATTGATAACTTCAACAGAAGCCGTTTGATATTCATTAGGATTAAAATTGGGACGACTAGACATTGCAAGAATTTCACCCGTTTTTGGATTCATTGCCATAATGAGTGCTTGTTCAGGATTATATTTAGCCATTACATTATCAAGTTCATTTTCAACTGCCAGTTGTAAATCAATATCAATAGTTAAATCTACATTAATTCCATTTTGCGGCTCCTCATAGATTTCAGTCATTTCTAGCCGATTGCCTTTCCCATCTGAAAAGTACTTGATGGCACCATTTTCACCCGTTAAATAATCGTCATAGTTAAGTTCAATTCCAGATAAACCTTGATTATCAATTCCAACATAACCTAAAACATGAGAAAGTACATTTCCATATGGATAATACCTTTTACTTTCCTTTACTAAGTATACCCCATCATACCCTAAATTATTAATTTGCTCTGCCACATCATAAGAAAGTTGGCGCCCTTCAGGATGTACACGTTCAATTGAAGTCTTTTTACTAATATGACGATACATTTCCTCATAGGTAACTCCTAGTATTTCTGCTAGTTTTGTTGCTACTTCCTCTTTATTTTGAATTTGATTTGGAATAACAACCAAAGAAGTCGTTGTAATGTTGGTCGCTAAGATTTTTCCATTACGATCTCTTATTTCTCCGCGATCTGCTGTAATAGGAAGTTCTCGACTCCATAGAGATTCAGCTAAACTAGATAGTTTATTATATTTAAATACTTGAATATAAAACACCCGAAAAATAATAAGAATTAATAAAACACATACTACAATTAACACGAAACGAATTCTAATATGAATATTATTAAAAAACATAGGCGTTCTCCTTTATATAAATCTTATTCTAAGAATACCTTAAATATGTTTTTAATAATAAATATTAAAAATAAAGACAAACAATACTTTCTCTAAATAGAAATAAAAGAAGAAGAAAAAACATCAAAATCATAAAAGATTGAGGACTATAATTATCTTTATGAGTTTTACCTCTAATGATAATAAAGCCTATTTCATCTAAAAAGATACCCGTACTTATTGATAACAAGTATAGATTTGTATAAAAGTTTGATATAGAAAAAAGAATAATGGTAAGTAATAAACCATACATCCAATGATGAGTTCTAAAATTTTTTATAGTTGGACTCGGTTTATTAAATAAATATACCCAAACTCGCGTTAATATAACAGTTAACATTGTAAAGAAAAAATATTTATCAGATAAAGACATAATAATCACCAAAGTAATTTTATCATAATTCTATATGAATCAAAAGACACATGCTCTTTATATTAAGTATAATTTGTACCAACATTAAAAAGATTTCATTTTCTCATAAAGTTCTTTTTCTTCTTCTATCCTAGAGGCGATAGTAGAAGCACGGCAAGAAGAAAAAATAAGCAAACATAAAAAAGAAATAAAAAGGAGAAAAACAAGTTTCATAAACAACACCTTACTTCTGTTAATATACTACTAATTTTCCCCATATTTTATTTCTATATTCTCATTTTTTAATACTTTTAATGGATTATCATAGGTAAGTTCTTGAAATTTTTCTTTTGATGTTAATTTGATAATTTCTTTTTTTACCTTTTTCATTTTTTTAAACAAAATATCATCTTCATGATGAATATCAGTTGCTAAAAAGTGATACTGATTATTTTTTAACATGTACAAAAATAATTTCTTCGCATGAGCCCCATATTTTTCTAAAATATTAGAAAAATTTCCTTGAAACAAACAACCCATTTTTAAAAATTTTTCTATAAGTTCATGGTTTTCTTGTAAATACACATATCTTTCTGGATGCGCAATGATAGGGACAAAATCTTTACTCCGAAAATAAAACAAAAACTCCATCATTTCATTCATTGGTCTAGATACAGGCAGTTCAATCAAAATATAACGGCTTCCATTTATAGGAGCAATTTCATTTTTTTTAATCAACGCTAGAATACTAGGATCCATAAAGATTTCATTTCCTAAATACAAATAAAGCGGAATATTTTCTTGTTTCACTAAATTACGCATTTTTTCTAGTTTCTCTAACTTTTGCTGATTATTCAAAATATAATGGCTTCCTACAATATAATGAGGTGTAGCAACAATATGGCTAATGCCTATTGCACTCATTTTTTTTAAAAGTAATAAACTTTCTTCTAAGCTCCTTGCTCCATCATCAATTCCACTCATAATATGAGAATGTATATCAATCATGCTTACTCCCTACTCATAATAATTTCCATAATAACTGCCATGAATATCATTTGTACGATTTACAATAACTCCAGCAATATCAGCACCTACACTCAACAAACTTTTTTTAGTAAATTCAAGTTCATTTGTTTTAGTCTGATTCAAAGAAGAAACTATCACCGTTTTATCAACATATTTTGTTAAAATAATAGAATCTGTAAGTCCATTAACAGGAGTACCGTCTAAAATGACATAATCAAATTTATCAGCTAATGTTCGCAATAACACTTTTGTTTTAGGTGAATTTAATAACTCACTCGGATTTGGAGGGACAACACCTTTCGGTAAAAGATATAAATTTTCAATTTGTGTTCTTCTAATATAACTATTAAAACGAACTTCAACATTTTCAAGTAACAAATTAGATAGCCCTTTATCATTTTCAATGTTAAAGATTTTATGAAGTCTTCCTTTACGCATATCACAATCCATTAATAGAACTTTACTACCATTTTGGGCAAATGCAGTTGCTAGGTTTGCGCTAATAAAACTCTTCCCCTCTCCAGGAACAGATGAAGTAATTAAAACAGTATGTACTTTTTTATCAACGCCAGAAAATTCTAAGTTCGTTCTAATAATACGAATTGCTTCTGCTACACTTGATTTTGGATTTCCATCTACAATAATTTCATCTTTCATTTATTTCTTTGCCCCCTTCTTCTTTTTAGAATAATCAGGTACAGAGCCTAGTATTGTAAGACCAAGTCTTCTTTCTACATCAGAAACGCTTTTAATTGTAGTATCAAAATAATAGAATACAAATAGTAAGAAGAAAGCAATGATGACTCCTACTCCTATATAAATAATGACTTGTTTTGTTATATTGTAATTGGAAGGAAAATCTTCAATTTCTGCTGAATCTAAAATGGAAACATTCGACAAATTGTAAAGTTCTTTTGCTTCTGTTCCAAAAACTTCTGCTACTTCATTCGCAATCAAATAAGCTTTTCGGGCATCTAAATCAGTTACAGATATTTCAATAATTTCTGTATCTTTAACAGAATCTACACTAATCATTTTTGCAAGGGATGATACGTCATATTCTAATTTTAAATTTTCTATTACTTGATTGAGTACTCTTCTACTTTTTACAATTTCCTGATAGGTACTGACAAGTTTTGAGTTTACTGTTAAATCAGATTGTGTAATTGTTGAAGTTTCATTATTACTAAATCCTGTTAAAATAATACTTGTTTTAGATGTATATTTTGGTTGTTGCAAAAATACGGAATACAAACATCCTAATGTAACAACAAAAGCTACAATCGCTAGAAATTGCACACTTTTTGAGAAAAAATATGATAATAAATCTCGAATATCAAGTTCTTCCATAAACGCCTCTTCCTATTCTATTTATCATTATAGCATAAGGTG
>CASDHD010000057.1 GCA_949280095.1 uncultured Bacilli bacterium | reverse complement strand
AATAATGCCAATGATTTTCAACGGATTCATAATCATTTGAGTGAAAATATTATTTTGTAAATATTCTTTTGAATAAACAAGCTCAATATTTAAACTATACTTTCTAATGCGCCTGTTTAATTTTTTTAAATATTCAATTGTTTTATAATCTGTGATATTTTCATAAATTAAAATACGAATGTTTTTAATACGATTGGAAATTAAAGTATCCAAAATAATTTCTAAATCAACTTTGTTAAAAATATCTAAATGAATTGTTTTCAAATACTTATTAACATTACAAAATGCATGAAAATATTCTTTATCTTCTTCATTTAAAATTTTATCAATACGAATGTTCATTTGATAGAATATTTTTGAATAATTGGTAAGATTATTGCTTTGCATAAAGTAACTAGGGTAGAATACTTCTCTTCTTGATTCAGAATGAATACCTTTTTTATCCAATATTTCCACCATATATTCTGGAAAGCTTTCACATTCTATATAGGTAATATTTTTATTCTCTAATAATTTATCATATAAGTTATAAGAAAGAGGAGTTTTTTCGCGAATACAAATTGCTGTGATAAAAGAATTTTTACGAATAATATCCATAAAGAATACAGCAAGTTCATTTGTTTCAAAAGTAGCACGATATACTTTTTTATCTTGGCAAATTTCTTTAATAAATAAGGAAATCAATTTTTCATTTTCTTCAATATAATGTGTTGTAAATAAAAGTTCACTGTCGTGGATGATATTTGTTTTCGATAAATTTTGGGTGGGAGTAGTCTCTTCCTTATAAGAGAAAATAATAGAGTCATTATAAACATTTATAAGAATTTTTTGCATAAACATCACCACCAATTTTATTCTCTATTACTATAATAACACAATTTTACACTTTTTTATAAAAAAATAGTGCATTTATGAATTTTTATGCTATAATATAGACATACTAATAAAGTAGAAAGAGGTATTAAAGATGAAAAGAGTTATAGGCTTATTCGTATTAGCCATGATGGTAGCGTTACCAATGGGAGTTAAAGCAGACTTAGCATTTAACGAAACTATAAAAGGACAAAGTAAAGATGGATTTTATTGCGATGTAACAAAACAAGATGAAGCTGGAAATGCTTTAGAAGAAAGATGTTATATTGTAGGTAGAGCAACAGGAGGAAGTACACTTTCTAAGTTTACTGGAGTTCTAACTTTACAAAATATGTCTGTTACAGCAATCAATGCCAATACAGCAGATGGTTGGACAGATGCAACATCAAGTTGGGATGGAAATTCAACTTCAATTAATTTAGCATTCAATAATGCAAATGCGATATCTTCTGCAAAATTTACAATTGCAACAATTGATTTAAAAGTAAATGTGGCTGGAGAAAAATGTGCAGTACAATTAACTCCATGCTATGATGAAAATGGAAATTATACTTGTGGAAACACTGTAGAAGTTACAGAAACAAATATTTGTAAAATTGTAAATGGAAAATATTATGGTAAAAATGGAACTGAAGTGACTGCTGAAGTTTATGAAGCAGAATGTGTAAACAATCCACAAACTGGTAACTTTGTACCTTATGTTGTAATCGTTGCAGGAATTGCCTTAGCCGTTGGTGTATTTACTATATCACGTAAGAATACAAAACTATACAAAATATAAAAATGGATAACGAAAACTTTCTTTGACGGAAGTTTTTTTATCTTATAGGAAAGTTCTACAAAAGACTTGAATGCGATATATTGAGATTTCAAAAACATTTGGTTGTGCTAGATTTGTTTATAATCACTTTTTAGATAAATGTATGTATGAAGGGTTAAAAATTCATTTTAAAGAAAAATTAAGTTAAAAAAATAGAAAATAAGTAAGAAAAAGATACGGTGGCGACCATCGAAATTTAAGCCTGTGGAGAATAAAGGGTACTTTATCTATGAAGCAGGAAACTTGGAAGGCGACAACCAAGAGGAATAAAATTTATGAAACTTATTTTATACTTTTGTTCTGGAATTTTGTCCAAAAAATGGATTGCGTTAACTATTGATAAGGAAAGGATAAATAAACTTAAAATGAAAAATAAAAAAATAACACGTAAAATAACACAAGGAATGTATGTACTTACTACAGAAAATGGTGGTTGTATTGTAGATGCAGTTTCCCAAATCAGTGCAGGCGATAATCCTCTAATTTCTGTAGCAGTTATGAAAAAAAATTACACAAATATTTTATTAAAAGAAAATGATCGTTTTGCTTTATCTGTACTAGGAAAAGAAGTAAATCCAAGTATTATAGAAAAATTTGGTATGCATTCTATGAAAGATTACGATAAATTCTCTAAAGTATCGACTCTAGAAATAGAAAAAATAAAAGTAATTGAAGAATCTCTTGGATACATGATTTGTGAAATTATCGATAAAATAGAAAATGATACGCATACTTTATTTATTGGGCGTCTTATAGAAGCAGATGTGTTTAAAGAGGAAGAACCAATGAGCTATGCCTATTATCAGGAAAATAAAAATGATTTAATAAAAGTCACGACAGAAAATGGTAAAACGGCATGGATTTGCACAGTATGTGGTTATGTTTATTATGGTAAAGACTTGCAAGAGGATTTTAAATGTCCAATTTGTGGGGTCGATGTATCAATGTTTGTATTAAAAAAAGAGTAAGAAATGAGTGAAAAAATATGTTAGAAAAAAAAGTAGCAATTGTAACAGGTGGAACAAGAGGGATTGGGCTTGAAATTGTAAAAACGTTTAAAGAAAACCATGCGGAGGTTATTTTGTTTGGGGCAAGAAAAGAAACAGTAGATAAAACCCTAGAAACTTTAAAAAATGAAGGTATAGAGGTTAGTGGTTACTATCCTAATTTAAATGACTTTGCAGAAATTGAGGGGGTAATAAATAAAATTCATGAAAAATACGGACATATTGATATTTTAATAAATAACGCAGGAATTTCTGCAAATAAAAAAATTGAAGAAACAACAAGCGAAGATTTTGCAAGTATTATGAACTTAAATGTTAATGCAATATTTAATATGACCAAAGCAGTTGTTCCTTTTATGAAAGCCCAAAAAAGTGGTGTTGTTTTAAATACCAGTTCCATGGTAAGTATTTATGGTCAACCATCAGGTGTAGGCTATCCCACAAGTAAATTTGCAGTAAATGGAATAACAAAATCCTTAGCAAGAGAACTTGCCCCATTTAATATTCGAGTGAATGCTGTTGCACCAGGCGTAACAAATACCGATATGATTGCTAATCTTCCAAAAGAACAATTAGAACCTATTGTTAAAACAATTCCACTTGGAAGAATTGGAGAACCAAAAGATATTGCAAATGCATTTTTGTTTTTAGCAAGTGAACTTGCCAGTTATATTACAGGTGTTGTGTTATCTGTTGATGGAGCTGCAAGAAGTTAAAGTGAAAAAATTCATAATTTTTTTGATAGCAAAATAGAGAACAGAAATTCTCTATTTTTTAGTATTAATTTCTAACTTGTCCACATATAGTTTTTTAGGAGGACAAGCATAGTTATGAATATAAAAGGATTAACAGAAAAAGAAGTAGAAGAAAGTCGTAAAAAATATGGAGACAATGAACTTACTAAAAAGAAAAAAAATAGTTTTTTAAGACTCCTCTTAGAATCCTTAGGGGATCCGATTATTAAAATACTATTAATTGCACTTGCAGTAAAAGTAGTAATTCTATTTCGAAATTTCGATTGGTTTGAAACGGTTGGAATTCTCATAGCTATCTTTTTAGCTTCTTTTATTTCCAGTATCTCTGAGTATGGAAGTGAAGCAGCATTTGAACGTCTAGGTGAAGAAGCTTCTAAAATGAAAGTAAAAGTAAAAAGAGAAGGAATCATGAAAGAAATAGAAATAAAAGAAGTAGTAAAAAATGATATTGTATTATTAAATACTGGAGACAAAATTCCAGCAGATGGCTATTTAATCGAGGGTAGTATCTATGTGGATGAATCGAGTATTAATGGAGAAGCTAAGGAAACGGAAAAAATAAGCACAACATCCTCTATTGTAGAAAATAAGAATAAAGTCTTTAGAGGAACTATTGTGTATAATGGAACAGCAATTATGAAAGTAACAGAAGTCGGAAATAGTACGATATATGGTACTCTTGCAAGCGAACTACAAGAAAGCGAACCTGTAAGTCCTTTAAAAATTCGCTTAAGAGGACTTGCAAGTATTATTAGTAAAATCGGATATGTAGGAGCACTCCTTGTTACAATATCTTATTTATTTTCTGTTATTTTTATTGCCAATCACTTTGACAAAACACTAATACTTGCTACTGTTACTAATTTTAACTTAATGTTTGACTATCTAATGTACGCTTTAACTCTTAGTGTTACCATCATTATCGTAGCAGTACCAGAAGGTCTACCTATGATGATTACTCTCGTATTATCTAGCAATATGAAACGTATGCTTAAAAATAATGTTTTGGTTAGAAGGTTAGTAGGTATCGAAACGGCAGGAAGTCTAAATGTTTTACTCACAGATAAAACAGGTACTCTTACAAAAGGAAAATTGGAAGTAACAGAATTTATCTCTGGTAATTTAAAAAGTTATAAAACAATGGAAAGTATAAAAAAAGAAAGATTTTATTCTACAATTTATGAATCATTTTATTATAATAATGAAAGTTCTTTTAGTGAAGACGGAAGTGCCATAGGTGGAAATACAACAGATAGAGCTTTATTAAATTTTTTAAAAGTACCAGAAAATCATATTGTGAAAATTTTAAAAAAAGAGCCGTTTAATAGCAAAAATAAATATTCTTATGTTGAATTAGATAATGATGAAAAAAGAATCTACATTAAAGGTGCAGCAGAAAAGTTATTAAATCGTTGTAATAAATATTTAGATGAAGAAAACAGAGAACGTACTTTTTTAAAGAAAAAAGAATTGGAAGAAAAAATCGATAGTCTTACGAAAATGGGAACAAGAGTATTAGTAATGGCTTATGCAAAAAAAGAACCATTTACAAGAGAATTTTCCAATCTCATATTTGTAGGGCTCATAGCCATTCGAGATGAATTAAGAGATGAAACAAAGGAAGGGATAGATTTAATTAAAAAAGCAGGCATTCAACTCATTATGATTACAGGGGATCATAAGGATACAGCCACTTCTATTGCTAAAGAAGCTGGAGTTATTACAAATAGTGAGGATATTGTTTTAACAAGTGATGCATTAAGCAGAATGTCAGATAGAGAAATTATGTCTATAGCCCCAAAATTAAGAGTAGTAGCAAGAGCACTTCCTAAAGATAAAAGTAGGCTTGTTCGTATTTTGGAAGAAATGAATCTTGTCGTTGGTATGACAGGAGATGGTGTGAATGATGCACCAGCACTTAAGCATGCTAATGTCGGTTTTGCAATGGGTAGTGGAACAGAAGTTTGTAAAGAAGCTAGTGATATTGTTATTTTGGATGATAATATCTTATCCATTAGTAAAGCTATACTTTATGGAAGAACCATTTTTAAGAGTATACGGAAATTTATTATTTATCAACTTACTTGTAATATGTGTGCACTCTTTGTCTCTATTATCGGACCATTTATTGGTATTAATACACCAATTACGATTATTCAAATGCTATGGATTAATATGATTATGGATACTTTTGCAGGACTTGCCTTCTCATTTGAACCTCCTCTTAAACGTTATATGTTTGAACCTCCTAAGAAAAAGGATGAAGCCATTATGAATGGCTATATGTACAGTCAAATTATTTTTACAGGAATTTATTCTGCATTATTATGTGTTTTATTTTTAAAATTACCTCTTTTTAAAAGAATAATACGAACAGGACCTTCTTACGAATATTTAATGACTGCCTATTTTGCACTCTTTATCTTTATTGGAGTATGTAATGCTTTTAATGCAAGAACAGAAAGATTAAATTTACTATCTAATTTAAAACAAAATATTGTATTTATTTTAACAATTTTATTTATTGTAATTGTACAACTTTATTTAGTTTATCATGGTGGGGATTTATTTAGAACTTATGGTTTAACTTTAAAAGAATTAGCGATTGTTCTATTTCTATCTTTTTCTGTTATTCCAGTTGATTTGCTTAGAAAAATATATATGAAACGAAAGAACTATGCCACTAGTGTGTAGTTTTTTTCTTTTTTAGACGTTTGCCTTTCCTAAAAAAGTTTATCTTCATAATATATTTTAGGAGGAAAAAAACATGTTATTTGAAAATAATGATTACGACATCGATATTTTAAGTCTTGCAGGATTTAATTTTAATCGTCCTGACAAATTTTATGAATACGGAATGCAAGAAAATCGCCTAGTGAGTTCAGAAGAAGGTTTTTTAAGAGGAAATATGTGGAGAAATGAATATGATCCTTATAAAAATATGCAACCTGTAAGATTAAATCCTACTTGTGAAAGAGAAGCATTACTTTTTAAAATTATGGAAATGGATTTTGCTATAAATGATTTAAATTTGCATTTAGATTTACATCCTGAAGATAATGAAATATACGAAAAATTTAAGAAGTATACAAAAGAATGTTTAGAACTTAAAGATGAATATGCTAGAAGATTTGGACCACTTACTTTAGATCAAACGAGTGGAAATTCTTATAGTTGGATGAAAAATCCATGGCCATGGGATAAAACAGGAGGTAGTATGTATGTTTAAATATATGAAAACTTTAAATTATCCAGTAAATATTAAAAAAAGAGATTTAAAAATGGCAAAATATTTACATACTCAATTTGGTGGATCTAATTCCGAACTTGCAGCAGCACTTCGTTATTTCAGTCAAAAATTTAGTATGCCTGATGAAATAGGAAAAGCACTTTTGAATGATATTGCAACAGAAGAGCTTGGGCATGTGGAAATGATTGCTACGATGATTACACAACTAACAGATGGAGCAAGTGTGGAAGAGATGAAAGCTGCAGGATTAGGGGACATGTATTCTGAACATGGAACAGCTGTTTATCCAACAAATGCAAGTGGAGTTCCTTTTACAACTGGTTACTTTGCTGTAACAGGAGATCCAATTGCAGATATTTCAGAAGATATGGCTGCTGAGCAAAAAGCGAGAGCAGTTTATGAAAACTTAATAGAACTTGCAACAGACGAAGATGTCATAGGACCACTATTATTCTTAAGACAAAGAGAAATTATCCATTTTAATCGTTTTAAAGAATTATATAAATATTATAAGAAAAAAGGCTACTAGGTCTTTTTTTCTTTATGTGTTACAATGGAATAGGTGAGTAGTATGTTAAAAATTTTAAGTATAATTGTACATTTTCTACTTACAATAATTGCTTGGACATCTTGGACTTGGTTATCTTGGCAATATATAGCCTTATTATCACTTATGCATATTTGTATGTTAGAAACCAACGACGGTTGTTTTTTATCACATTATCAATTTAAGAATAAGGATAAAGAAAATACTAAATTTTATGAATGGTGGTTTAGAAAAATAGGAATTAAAAATTATAATCGTAGAAAAGTGGATATATTCATGCGGTATTATTTGCCATTGTTGTTTAGTTTATTGGGTATTTTATTTCAGGATGTTTTAGGAATAATAAAACCATTTATATAAAA
>CASDHD010000056.1 GCA_949280095.1 uncultured Bacilli bacterium | reverse complement strand
CAATTTCATCAATGAAAATTAAACACGGGGCGTTTTTCTTAGCTTCTTTAAACATATCACGAACACGACTTGCTCCTACACCTACAAATAATTCAACGAAATCAGAACCACTTATATAATAGAATGGTACGTTTGCTTCACCAGCAACAGCTTTAGCAAGTAATGTTTTACCTGTTCCTGGAGGGCCTACTAATAAGACACCTTTTGGAATACGTGCTCCAAGTTTTTGGAATTTCTTAGGATTCTTTAAAAAGTCAATTAATTCTGAAACTTCTTCTTTTTCTTCTTTAAGTCCTGCTACGTCGCTGAATTTAGTAGAACCACCGTCTTCAGATAACTTAGCTCTACTTCTTCCAAAGTCCATAGAATTTTTATTACTTCCAGCCATTTTTGTAAACAATACATAACATGCTGCAATAATAATGACTAGCGGTAAGAAATTCACAATGATATATAGTAATGAAATAGAACCTGGATCTTTATTTGTTTCATAGACTTTTAAATCATGTTCTTTTGCATAATTCGTAATTTCTGTTAAGTCTTCTGCAACAACTTTGGCAGAGAATGACTCTTTCTCTTTATAATTTGCTAGCTTTCCTTCAATGTAATATACAGAATCATTACTTTTTGGTGTAATTGTAATTTCTGTTACATTGCTTTTTTCTAACTCACTTAGTAACTCTCCTGTTGTAATACTATGGTTAATATTCCCTCCAAAGTTCAATACGGTTAATACAAAAAAGATAACCACTATTAAAACTACATAGGGAAAAACATTTTTTATCGCATTATTTCTTTTCATTTTTTTGCTCCTCACTAATTACATATTTATATATTATATCATAAAATTCATCTATATTTTTATCAAATTTTGATTTTTTTAAACCTGGTATCCAAATAATATTATCTTGACTATCGACAACAATCGGATAAGTTTCTCTTTTTCCTTTTGGAACTTTTTCATTAATAAATATATCTTTTACTTTTTTGGTTCCTTTTAAATTCTTTACTTCCATCGAGTCTTTTTCTTTTCTAGTTCTTACTTTTAAAGGTAAAACAAGATCATTTGAATTTAATTTTATAATAAAATTGCTCTTTGGTATAGATGTATTTTCAACTTTTATAAACTCTTCAAAATCATTCCATTTTAAATAGTCTTCTAGTATGTATTCTTCTCGTTTTTTTGTTTTTTTATTGCAAAAATAAATCTTATTATATTCCTTTACTATTATTTTTTCTAAAGGAAGATAAATTTTCATGTTTGGTTTTATTGCTTCTGTCATTTTTAAAATAGAAGTGACATGACGATCGTTTAATAAATGAATATTGTCTCCATATTCCTCTTTTAATACATACTCAATTACACGCTTTTTCATGAGCAAATCAAATTTATTCAATTTGCGCAAGTTTACTTTACCAAAATCATATACTTGCGTCAAGGCAATTTCGGTATTTTTCATTAAATAATCTTCAATCAATTCTAATTCTTCACTGAATTTTAAAAACTTTTGATGAACATTTTTGTTTTCTTGTTTTAAGAAAGGAAGAACATCCATCCTATAGCGATTTCGAGTTATCATTCTACTTTCATTAGACTTATCCACACGATATTCGATTTTTTCTTTTTCACAGTAGTGAAGTATCTCTTCTTTTGTTAGATAAATAAGAGGTCTTATCAACTGATAATGTGGATAACTGGTTATTTTTTTAAATCCTGCATAACCTTTTAGATTACTCCCTCTTGTTAAATGCATTAATATAGTTTCCATCAAGTCGTCCCCATGATGAGCCGTCATTAAATAATTTGCAGCATATTTTCTAACTATCTGATTAAAAAACGTATATCTTTCTTTTCTTGCTTGATTTTCTAGATTTTTTTGATTTTTTATATTGAGTCTAATAGTTTCAAAAATACAATCTTTTTGCTCACAAATCCTTTTTACAAATGTTTCTTCTTCCGCGCTTTCTTTTCTTAAGTTATGGTTAACATGTGCACAGATGATGGTTATATTCTTTTTTTCTTTTATCTTTAACAGCAAGTGCAAAAGGCACATGGAATCTGGTCCTCCTGAAAGTCCCAAAACTACAATTTCCCTTTCTTTTATGGTGCTATTTAAAAATTCAATTGTTTTTTGCATAAAAACCACCTAATTTGTTTTTTTATTTTAATTCTTTCTTAGAAAAAAAGCAACTTTATCTACGAATGGTTATGTTTTCGTTTACTAGTTGATATGCATCAGTTGAAGTGATAAAAGCCTCTTTATCTATCGTTTTAATTGCATAGTGAATACGATGGTAATCTTTGGTGTTGATAACAGTCATAATCATTTTTTGAGAACTGTTTGAGTAACCTCCAACAATATCAAAATCGGTACTATCAACTTTTAATTCTTCATGTAAATAGTATTTAATTTCTTTGTATTTTGATGATGTAATATAAAGGGTTTTACTTTTTCCTTCTCCAATGATGGTCTTATGGCTGAAAGTACTGATTAAAATTAAACTAATGAAAGAATAAACCATAGTTGGAAGTCCAAAAACTATACCTCCACAAAGGGTGATGAGTCCATCTATAAAAATAATGGATTTTGACATAGGAATATGCAGATATTTTTCCATCATTTGGTTTAAAATATCTGTACCACCTGAAGTAAAACCACTTTTGAAAACAAGTCCATAGCCAAATCCACTCAAAATTCCACCTAAGAAAGCTATGACGATAAGTTCTAAGTTAGAAAAGTCTATATAGTTCGTTATGTAGCTTGTTAAATTGATTAAAATTGGGAATATGAGAGATCCAAGTATTGTATTTTTTGTTTTTTCTTTACCCATGAAAAGAAGGCTTATACCTAGTAAAATAAGATTGGTAACCATTATAAAAACACTTTCTTTTATATGAAAGACTCTATAAATAACCAAGGCTAGCCCACTTACACCACCTGCTACTAAATTATATGGTGATAGAAAAAGATTAAAAGAGAAAGAAGCAATACTAAGTCCTAAAAGGAGAATGAAATAGTTCTTTATTTTTTTCATTTTACTCTTTCACTTTCAATACAGATTCGATGATAGGGAGAATATCTCCATCTAAAACTTTTGTAACATTACTAGTTTCAAACCCACTTCGATTATCTTTAATCATTTTATATGGTTCTAAAACATAACTTCTAATTTGACTCCCAAAATTGATATTTTCCATAGTTCCTTTAAAGTTATTTCTTTCTGCTTCCAATGCTTGCATTTCCTTTTCATAGAGTTTATTTTGGAGCATTTTCATAGCTTGTTCTTTATTTTGCATTTGGCTTCTTTCGTTTTGGCATGTTACAACGATTTTAGAAGGCAAATGAGTAATACGCACTGCTGAGTTTGACGTATTAACAGATTGGCCTCCTGCACCACTTGAATGATAGACATCAATTTTTAAATCACTTTCTTTGATTTCAGTGTTTACTTTCTTATCATATTCTGGAGTGACTAGTACAGAAGCGAATGAGGTATGGCGTCTGGCGTTTGAGTCAAAAGGAGATATTCGGACTAAACGATGTACTCCTCGTTCATTTTTTAGGTACCCGTAAGCATAGATTCCTTTTATATGCATAGTAAAGCTTTTAAGACCAGCTTCTTCGCCTTTTTGACTTTCAATAACTTCGTATTTATAGTTGTTATTTTCACAAAATCGTATGTACATGCGAGATAGCATACTGGCCCAATCACAAGATTCAGTTCCTCCTGCTCCAGGATGAATTTCTAAATAGCAATTTAATTTATCATATTCACCATTTAAAAGACAACTGATTTCTAATTCTTCTATTTTTTCTTCTAACGATTTGATTTCTGTAGCGATACTTATCAATTCATGATCATCAACTATGTTTATAAGTTCTAAGTTATCCACAATGTTTTGTTGTGTTTTTAAAAAATTAGATACTTCTTTTTTTAAGGAAACGTATTCTTGATTAATACTAGTTGCAGTTTCAATGTCTTGCCAAAAATTTTCTTGTTTTGTTTGCAATTCTAATTCTTCTATTCTTTGTTGCTTAGTTTCTAAGTCAAAGTGACCTCCCTAAGTCATTTGTTTTTTCTAATAAAGTATTAAGTAAATTTGTTAATTCTTTTTTGTCCATTGTTTTTCACCATTTTTATTATAACAAAAAATAGTTGTAAGTTCCATGCTAGGTTATCAACATTCTGTTACATTTTTTGACATAGAAAAACTTGGAATGCTCTCCAAGTTATTTGTTGCTTCTTATTTTGTAAATTTTGTATCTTTGTATTCTAGCGATTTGTCGCTGGTATTGTATTTTAAAGTTATATTACCTTTGCTTGTAGAGGTATAGCGATTATAGTAATAGCTATATTCGTATTCATAGCTTACTTTTACTTCTTTATCATCACTATCGTAAGACCAGTTACAGTCTATTACTTTATCAACAAGGTTTTCAATTTGACATGTTCCATTTTTGTTTAGAATAATTTTATTTTCTTCATTTGTATAAGTTCCAGCAATCTTTCTTTCACCATTAAAGGTAAATGTAAACATCCTTATAATTCCAAGTAAAACTAAAATTCCTACAAATACAAGCCCTATATAGCCTAAGTATTTATACATATCTTCTGTAATAATATTTCTTTTTTCGTATTCATTTTCTACATGTTCTTTATCAGTTGTAAGTAATTCGTTTAGTTTATCTTTGAATTCTTGATTGTTCCATGTCATAAAAATTATTGGAAATTGATGATATTGATGAATCACTAATACTCTAAAAATCCAGAAAATATTGATGGTAGATACACCTGTGATTTTGTTTAGTGGAATGCTTGTTTCGCTTCTTTTAAATGGTATATAATGTTCTTTGTATACTTCATTTTTAGTTAGAGCAAGCATCGTTTTAGCAGCACATTTGTAAAACCAATTTAAAATTAAATATGCGATGAACAGAACAATTAAAAATAAAATTTCACGACCAATTCTTCCCCAAAATCCATAATTCAAACTTCCTATTGAACCATTAAAAATAGTAAATGTTCCTACTAAAAACCATAATCCTAATAGTACTAAATAGATTTTATCTAATGCAGATATAAATAATACTCTAGATATTATTAATGCTTTTTGTTTCTTTTCTTCGGTTTTAAGTTTTTCTTTTTTTTCTACTTTTTCTGTTTTGACATTTTCTTTTTTCATATAACTCACTACTCTTTCTGTTGTTATTGTACTTTTCAGATAGCGTTTTGTCAATATTTGGAAAAACGCCTTTAAAGATACTGTTTATATCTTTATTATTTTGTCATTTATCATACAAATATATTTTTTTTCTAATTGTTTAGCGATTTTTTTAGGAATTGAAATCATTTTATTCCATTCGAGCAATAAATCTAAATTTATTTCCTCCTCCACTTTATATTTAACTATTAAGAATTCATCCGTAATTTCAATATCTACTTTTTTAATTTTTTGATACTCTTTGTTTAAGTCGTCTTGAATGCTAGAATTTATTGTTCGATGATATGTTACATCTAGTTTATCTGCTAAAACTAAAGCCATCCCAATATCAGATTTTATATTATTCCCATTTGAATGGTCTTTGATGGCATCTTCGAGTATTTGCTCTTCTTCTTTTGTAATGTCTGTTTCCACTAAGTATTTTCTAAACATCTCGCTACTTTTTAAAGCATGATCAATTTTATTGGGTCCACTATCGCTTAAACCAATATCATGCAATAGTGCTGCAGTCATTCCCAGTTCTATTGTTCTTTCATCTTTGTTTAACTGTTCTAAAATATTTTTTACATACTGAGCAACTCTTTTATAATGACCTAGCCCATGATCCCAATCCCATTTACCATTTGTAATAAATTTCATACTCTCTATTTTGTTTACTACTTCTAAGTATTTTGGATTATTTAAAACCTTTTCGTACATATTTACACTCCTAAACTTTATTTTATCAAGTCGTGTTATTAAACTCTAATTCTATTATTCAACTATAACTTTTCCATCCAAATTACAAATATAGCAGTTTGGTAATTTAGATTTTATATAATTTAATGCAGACATATCATTTTCTATTTTTCTTCCCACAAATACACCTTCTATTAGTTTTATAGGAAGCCCAAACATGATAGCTGACTCTCTATCAGTAGTAGATGCATCTCTATTTAATCTATCTTCATTGATAAATTTTTCCACATATCTATAATCCAAAAATGGAGTTAAAGTTTCCTCATCAAAATCTAAATTCCATACATCTGCTTTAACCATTTCTTTTGCATAATCACTTTTCATATTTAAAATGAATGCTATTTGTCTTTTGTCAGAAACTAGACTAGGCAAAAAAGTAACTTCTTTTGTTTTTTCGCCCCAATAAGTCCATATATTCTCATCATTATTTATTTTTTCTGTTACTTCATCAAATTTATGGTATGGGACTAATTCGCTAACATGCTTTGAGCCTGGTCCTCTTCCCAAAGAATATGTAATTGTAAATCCACTATATGACTGAATATAATCTCTTAATAACATATCATTTTTGATATTCCACATGCCAATACTATTTTTAATTTTATTTTTAACCTCACTTTTCCCAGTAAAATCTATGGCTAAAAAACCATTTTCTATTATCCAATCAAAATTGTCTAATAATCCAGGTATTCCATGGATAAATGTTCCTTTTGATAATTTAACGTCTTTACCTATTTTATATTTTTTTGAATGTTCAATAATCGTATTATCATAAAATAACTCAATGTTTTTTAATACTAATTTTAACGCAGTTTCTTTAAATGTTTTATTGGCATATTCTATATATTTCTGTTTATTATTCATTAAAATCACTCTCCATACTATGTTAAATATACCTTTATTTGCAATTTATTTTGCAATTTTTAAAATGTTTAATTTATATCATTTGCTATTCTTTTATTATAAGGATATTTTGTCATTTTCCTTTATAAAAGGAGACGAGCTTTGATGTGAACTCCGATTGGTAGTCATCAAAATAAAAAAGAATGTTAATATTCACCTAAATAAACGCTCCCTTTTTCAACATTTTAGCTGTTATTAATACAAATAATAACTATTCATTTATTTTTTTCCCTCTAAATCGTGTAGTGCTTTTTTTCTTACTAAAGATAACTTTTCTGTTTCAGAATTTTCTAAATCTAATATAGGAGGAAGGGGAGGAAGTCCCAAAATTAATTTGGTCCCTACATCGTTTCCTAGGACAATTGGTTCTAATTCGGGTAAATTTAATATTAGTTTTGTACCAATAATATTATTGTTATTAAAATTACTATTCTTTTTAATTCTACTCCTTTCTACTTTCCAAAACATTGTTTGTATTTTTTCTTACCAGAGCCACATGAATTTTGTACTCTCATATTATCTATACTTACAATATTTATAATATTATTGATATTTCTAAGTTTTTAGGACTAGGTAATTCCTATATTATCCGTATTATTAGTATCATTTTTATTATAAATATTTCTCTACCGTGGACAAATTGAGCGCATTGTCCACATTCGTTCACTAGTATAAGTATATCATATTTTAATTATTTTATAAATTGTGCAATTTATTTTGTTAATTAGTTTATCGAAATCCCGTTTAAACAATAATTTCAATTTGGAAA
>CASDHD010000055.1 GCA_949280095.1 uncultured Bacilli bacterium | reverse complement strand
GGAGTCTTGTTATTACTCCATAAATTGTGACTTTTATTTTTAGAAACTCCCTATATTCTTCTAGGAATAATAGTTATGTTAATCGTTGTAATACTTCAATTGATATAATAAATAAGACGCTAACCAAACACCATAGATTTTACTAGATATTCGGTATAGCGCCTTTACAAAAAAACACGTAAGGCGTTATCTACTTGATAACACTTACATTTATATTTTACTAAAGATTAGTTTTATATACAATACATTATTTATCAGTTTTATCAACCTTTATTGTAATATGATAGATGTCTTCTAAATCTGCTTCTTCACATTCTACTACAAATCCTCTTGCTTCTAGGTCACTTACAGTATCTCTAACTGTATTGATAGCTGTTTTTAAATCTGTACCTGCTATTTCTTCTTGTTTTTGTTCATAACCAGGTTCTAAAGTAACAATGCTATCTAGTGGATCAACGATTGTATCTTCTACTACTGGTTGTATTTCTTCTATGGTGTTATTGGCAACAGTAGGAATTTCGATTTGCGAACTTAAATTCTCTGGACCTTTTTCATCTTCATCATCGCTAGGGAAGAAAATAGATTTAAATGGAGTAATATCATCTTCTTCTTTTTCATTGATGACTGGTTCAACAGAACTTGCTTCTAGAATTTGGTTATTATCGTTGCTACTAATCTCTACTATCGGTTCTTCAGTTAATGGTTTTATATATTCTTCTTTTGGTACTATAGGTTCTATTACTTCTGGAATAATAGGTTCTATACTAGGTAATTCTTCATTTCCTTTTTCTTCTACTTTGGAACCCTCTTCTAGATTAGGAATAATGTTTTCCTCTATCGTTGTGTTTAAATCATCTAAAACTTCTAAGATTTCTAAATTATCTGGAGAAGATACTTGAGTTTCTTCTACTGGTTTTTCTTCTAGAACTGGTGGTTGATTTAACATCTCTTCTAAAGAAGATGTATTTTCAATTGGCTCTACAACTTCTATTTTTGGTTGGTCTTCCTTTGGTTCTTCTTGTGGTTGCTCTAAATCAACTGGATTTGTAAATGTATTTAAAATGTCATCTGGCTCCATTACGTCCATAGTAGCTGGTTCTTCTTCTAAAAAGTTAAAGAATTTATTAGATGTTTTTATAGGTTCTTCCGTTTTTTCCTTTTCTGTTTCTTTTGGTTCTTCTGCTGTTAGTCCTACCTCAGGTATTAGCATACTTGCAACATCATGAACTTCACGTTCAACATTGATATCTTCCGCATGTGAAATAATTTCATCTAAATTTGGATTAATTTGGACTAAAGGTATCCCTGTATCTTCACCGCCATTTTCTTTCAGTTTTTTTAATTCTATATCAAGTTGTCTTACTGTTAATCTTTCTTCCATGATACGTTTTAACCATGTTTTTTGTAATTCTTTATCTTCTAAAGTAAGTAAAGCTCTTGCGTGACGTTCAGAAATTTTTTCGTTAAGTAAAGCATCTTGTACTTCTTCATCTAAGTTTAATAAACGTAATTTATTTGCTATTGTACTTTGAGATACACCCATTTTATTAGCAAGTTGTTCCTGAGTTAAGTAACCTCTATCTAATAAGTTTTTATAAGATTTTGCTTCTTCAATTGCAGTTAGATTTCTTCTTTGAATATTTTCTACTAAAGCTACCTCTGCACTTTTGTTATCATCAATATCAGAAATAATAACAGGAACTTTAGCCAATCCTGCCATTGTAGAGGCTTTGTATCTACGTTCTCCAGCGATTATTTCATATTTGTCTCCTAATTTTCTTACGACAAGAGGCTGTATGATACCATGTTGTTTGATGGATTCTGCAAGATCATTAATCCCTTCTTCGTTAAATGCTAGTCTTGGTTGAAAACGATTTGGAATAATATCCTCAATCGGTACCTCTAGAATATTCTTTTCTGTATTCATAACTAATCAGCCCCTTTAGCCTATTATTAATATACATTATTTATTACTTTTTTACAAGTGGCTTTTTAAGAATTTTATCATAACATCTAGGATAAATTTCGAAAGTATGAGAAAAATGTTCAACTACAAGGATTGTTCGTTTGCTATTTTCTATAGGTAAATAGAAATCTTTGGTCTCGATTAATTTTCCTTTTAATTCTTCTAAACTTTCTAAAAAAAGAAGAAATTCATTTTCTATATTTGCTTTTAAGGGAATAAAATGACCCCTTATTTTTAAAGCGGGTAGGGATAGTTCTGCTAAAATTCTTAGTTCTGCTACAGCACGTGATGTTACAATATCGAATTCTTCTTTATGATGACTCACATACTCTTCGGCGCGAGCATGAACAATTTCTACATTTGTTACATTTAATTTTTCCTTTAGTAATTTTAAAAATGTTGTTTTTTTATTGTTAGAGTCCAAAAGAACAAAATGGCAATTTGGATGGAGTAGGGCGAGTACCATTCCAGGAAATCCTGCACCTGTTCCAATGTCTAGAATTTTCTTATTATCCTTTATAAATTCATTCATGGTTAGAGAATCATAGAAATGTTTCAAATAGATTTCTTTTTCTTCTTTAATTGCTGTTAAATTTGTATGTGTATTGTATTCGATTAAAAAATCTTTATAGATTTCAAATTGTTTTTTTTGTTCTTCTGTTAATTCTATTTTAAGTTTTTTTAATTCTTTTTTAAATTCTTCCTTATTCATTTTTACCATATTCCTTTTTTAAATAAACTGCAAGTATGGAAATATCTGCGGGATTAACACCACTAATTCGTGAAGCTTGGCCAATGGAAATAGGTCGAATAGCTTCAAATTTTTGTCTTGCTTCACTAGCAAGATTTTTGACATTTTTGTAATTGATATCTTTTGGGATTTGTTTTTCTTCTAGTTTTAACATACGCTCGATTTCTTTTTCACATTTCTTGATATATCCATCATATTTTATTGCAATCGTAACAACATCTTTAATATCTTCGCTATAAGAAATTGTTAAAATTTGTTCTAAGAAATCCATTGTTATTTCAGGTCTTTTTAATAGTTCATAAAGTGTCGTTTTGTTAAGAGGCAAAGATATTTCATGTTTTGTAAATAGGTCTTTGATACTCTCCGTAATTTCTAGTTTTGTATTGTTTAGAAAGTCATTTAAACTCTCTATTTGTTCTATACGGTTTAAATAATTTTGATACATTTCATCCGTAATAGTGCCTAAATCATGACCATATGCACGTAAACGTAAATCAGCATTGTCATGACGAAGAAGAAGACGATATTCAGCCCTACTTGTTAGCATTCGATAGGGTTCTTGAGTTCCTTTAGTAACTAAATCATCAATTAAAACCCCAATATAAGATTCGTTTCTTTTTAGAATAAAAGGTTCTAAGTTGTTTAGTTTTCTTACAGCATTGATTCCTGCTATTAAGCCTTGGCCAGCAGCTTCTTCATAACCACTAGTTCCATTAATTTGTCCTGCCGTAAATAAGTTTTCAACTACTTTTGTTTCTAAAGATGGTTTTAATTGTAAAGGGTCAATAGCATCATATTCAATCGCATAAGCATATTTAGTAATTATAGCATGTTCTAAACCTTTTAAACTATGAACCATTTCTTCTTGTACATCACTAGGCATACTAGTTGAAAAACCTTGGATGTACCATTCATCATAATGCATACTTTCTGGTTCTAAAAAAAGTTGATGTCTTTCTTTATCTTTAAATCGAACTATTTTATCTTCAATAGAAGGACAGTATCTTGGACCTACACCTGTTACATATCCACCATACATACTCGATTTATCCAAATTATCCATAATAATTTTATGGGTGTTCTCATTGGTATAAATTAAATAGCATTTCTGTTGTTCTTCTATTTTATATTGTGGTTTAATATCATGTGAAAATGTATAATAAGTATCATCTCCATACTCGGGACTACAAACAGAAAAATCAATCGAATTTGCCTTTATTCTAGGTGGTGTTCCAGTTTTTAATCTTTGAATAGTAAAGCCTAATTTTTTTAAGTTATCACTTAAGAAATTGCTTCTTGCTTCACCATGAGGTCCACCTTCTATGGAAGAAGCACCTCTTAAAATGTTACTCTTTAAATAAGTCCCTGTAGTTAATATCAAGGCATCACACAAAATGGTTTCGCTATTTGCTAAAACTATACCTTTGATTTTGTTATCTTCTACTAAGATATCTTCGACCATTGCTTCTTGAATCGTTAAATTTTCTGTCTTCTCTAGTTCTTTTAACATATTTTTAGGGTAAGTGATTTTATCTGCTTGGCAACGAAGAGAACGGACAGCTGGACCTTTTTTACTATTTAACATTTTGATTTGAAAATGAGATTTATCTGCAACTCGACCCATAAGGCCACCTAAAGCATCAATATCACGGACAATTACACCTTTTGCCGTTCCTCCAATTGAAGGATTACATGGCATATCAGCGATATTGTTTTTATTCATGGTAACGAGTAACGTTTTCTTTCCCATGAAAGCTGCAATATGTGCGGCTTCACAACCTGCATGTCCACCACCAACTACTATACAATCATATTTCACTTGCATCACCTTCTATTCATCATAAGTTAATTTTAATTTTTTATTACTTACAATGTTTTTTCATAATAAATGTAGTTTCCTGGATAATCTTCATAAGAAAACTTTCCTTTTTCAATATATCCTAATTTTTTAAATAAGTTATTCATTTTTATATTAGAAACTTCTGTGTCCCCTTTTAATACTTTACTAGCATTTTGAAAGGCTATTTCCTCTGCAAATTGCATTAGCTTTTTTGCTATTCCTAAATTTCGATATTTTTGAGAAACTGTTAATCTATGAATTACACATGATTTTTCTTGACTCGTTTTTACTAAATCTTTATATTCTCCATTGTCTTGTTCTATTACAATAAAACCTTCCATAATATTGTTATCTTTATATACATATAAATTTCTATTTTCAATATCGCTAGGTATTTTAAAATTCGGATAATCGTCTTCACTCCATTGAGGATTTTTTTCTTCTTCCATTTCCTTTTTTACTTCATTAATAATTGTTATAATTTCTGCTATATCTTCAATTGTTCCTAGTTGAATCATTTACTATCACTTCCAAATTCTATTTTCCTAAACAAAAGTTTTTAAATAATTTATCAATTAGTTCATCTTCATAAGTCTCTCCAATTAATATGCCTAATTGTTCAAAAGCATTTCTTAAATGAATTTCTAACATATCTATAGGAATATTTTTTTCTAAATCTTGTAGAACTTGTTCTATATTTTCTAATGCTTCTTTTACTAAAGTTATCTGACGTACATTTGAAAGATAAGTTAAATCCTTTTCATTGATTTTATCTAAATTATACATTTCAATTATTTTTTGTTTTAAATTTTCTAAACCATTTAAATCTTTTGTGTTTCCTCTTACTACATTTTGCATTGTTTTTAAATTTAATCTCTCATCTAAATCTGTTTTGTTTACAAAAATAATATGTGATTTTTCTTTGATACTTTCTAACAATTCTTGATCATCTTTTGTTAATTCTTCATTATTATTTAGGACTAAAATAACTAAATCGGCACTTTCAATAATTTGTTTACTTTTATCAACACCTATTTTTTCTACGACATCTTCTGTTTCTCTAATTCCTGCTGTATCAATTAAAATGATTTCTATACCATTTAATGACATGCTAGCTTCAATCACATCACGTGTTGTACCAGATATATCTGTAACAATTGCTTTTTCTTCATTAAGTAAAGCATTTAAAATACTGCTTTTACCAACATTAGGACGTCCTACTAGAGCAATATCTATTCCAGATCTAATTATTTTTCCAACACGTGCATTGGATAGTAACAGTTTTAGATCACTTTCAATAGTATATACTTGTTTTTTTAAATAGTCGTGGGTAACTTCAATAGCATCATCGTATTCAGGATAATCAATGTTTACCTCAATATTTGCTACGATATTTAAAATATTGTCTCTTATCTTTCTAACCATATTTGTAAGTCGACCATTCACTCCATTTAGAGCCATAACGCGTTGTTTTTCACTTTTTGACTCGATTAAATCACTTACGGATTCTGCTTCGAGTAAACTTATACGACCATTTAAAAATGCTCTTTTAGTAAATTCTCCTGGTTCAGCAATACGGGCACCATTGGTTACTAGTAGTTCTAAAATACGATTGGTTGTTGCAATACCTCCATGACAATTTATCTCCACAATGTCTTCTGTTGTAAAAGTTTTAGGTGCTATCATAACACTAACTAATACTTCATCTATTTCTTCTTCACCATCTACAATATAACCATAGTGAATGGTATGACTTTTTGCTTTTGTCAAATCTTTTCCTTTAAAGATATTATTTACTCTATAGACAGCATCATTTCCACTTACACGAATAATGGAAATAGCACCACGGCCTAAAGAAGTCGATATTGCTACTATTGTATCTTCCATAAAGCGTCCCTTCCAATCGCTTCGTATTATAGCACAAAAATAAAGATACTTAAATAAAAAACACGAAGTCTTTCTTTTGGTACATTTTTGTTTCATTCATTTGCAAAGAAGTTTTTTTTCCAAGAAGATTATTGTATAATATTATTAGAAGGTAGGTTTAGGTATGAAAAAAATACATCCAAGCACATTAATTCAAAGTGAAATGTTTGTGAAGGAGCCAGTTGATACAATATGCAGAGAATTAGAAAAATCAAATATTGATAAAATCATTTTAATAGGTCGCGGAAATGGAAAAAGCGTACTTTTAGAACGTATGCAAGAAAGAAAAGCAGTAAGCGAAAATCCTTTTCTTTTAGCAAAGTTTGATTTAGCAAGATTTTCAATGGATTTAGATCAAAATCCAATTTATACAGAAGATTTTTTAAGACATTATTGCGAAGAACAAATGGTATTTCAAATTCTTTGGTATATAAAAAATTATTATGAATTTACTTATCATGCTAATTTTACAAAATATAGTGATTTTATTCATGAAAGTCATAAAAAGACAGTTCAATATATTAACGATTCAACACTTGAAAAACAATCGCCATTAAAATTACTATTAAGTACGCAGGAATTATCTGGAGAAATTTTAGAAAACTTTAAAAAGTATTGTTATACAAATGCAATCAGTCTTGGCATCGACCGATTTGATTGGATAGTTAGTGAAAGGGCACAACACATTTTAAGTGAGTATTTTTCTTTATTTTCTAATTGTCTTATTACAACTGATGATGAAACTATAACAAACGAATGGTATAAAACTTATTTTAAAGAAAATAGTATGCTTTATACTTTCTCTCCTTATAATATAGATTATGGAAAAAATATTGATGTTGTGAAATTAATTTTTGAAAAAAGGATTAAAGATTACAATAATTTGAAATCCAATAAATAGTATTTTAAACCTTTTCCAAGTGAGTTCTTTACAAATGAAATAATTGAGTTACTTATAAAGAGCACAGATGGAAATATTTCATTGATGTTAGATATTTTAAAAAATTTAATCGATGAATGGAGTTGGTCTGAAAGAGTTTGCTTAGTTGATATTCAAAATGCAATAAATGCATGTAAAGGGCATCGACTACAACTTACGAAAACTAAACTATATATATAATAGACCTGTTCGGCAAGCTACTCTAGAAAAATAAAGAGAAAAATGATATCATGAG
>CASDHD010000054.1 GCA_949280095.1 uncultured Bacilli bacterium | reverse complement strand
TCAATCAGTTTTAATATACCCTTTTGTATTTTCGTTAAATCTTGATTTTCATAAGTTGCTTTAAGAGAGTTATTATATTGAAAATCATTCTGAATATATGGAATACTAACTCTTATAAAATGTGGAAAGAAATGAAAAATATTTTTGTCATATTTTTTTAAAACTCTTCTAATCCCTGTCCCTAAATGTTCTACTAATTCTAAATCCTTAAATACTCTCATAAGTTCAGGGTTTTTAGGAGCAGAATATCCTTCTAAAAATTCTTCTTCTGTAAATTCATTTTGTATTCCACCAAAAGAAGATATTTCTATTCTATTGTTAAAAAATTCAAATTTTGGCGGATACTCATTGGACCAATCGTTGTGAACAATAGCGTTTATTATAACTTCTCTTACTGCATTATAATCAAACATAAATTGCTCTATTCTTTCTGGATAAGATATTTGAGCATATACCTTGTTTTCAATTCTAAACTTCTCTAAAACACTATATGTTGCTTTGATTAAAGAGCAATATCCATATTCATAATTTTCCACAAGTTCATCGATATCATTTCCAATATATTTGGCAACTTTAATTGAAATTCGGTTTTCGCCTGCAAGAAGATACGCCACATAATTGTATTTACCATCGTCTGTAAAAAGATCTAATTGTCTTTCGAAATTATTTCCTATGTCTAAACCTTTTTCACTATAATAGATTTTTAAATCTCTGAAAGTTAAATCTTGCTTTGGAGAAACGATATTTCTAAGAGAGTTTTTTGTTCTTTCTCTAAATAACTTATTTATTAGATGTTTGTCCATTTTTTCATTTGAACTTCCTACCCTTATAAAACAACTATCTGGAGTCATCCCCATGCCTTTAAGATAATATGGTTTTTCTGCACCGACTGCAACTGTGATGTGTAAATACTTTTTTTCATCTTTTTCTAATACTTCTAGATCGAATAGTCCCAGTATTGAAGGCCCTATATTAGAAATAAGTCGATCTTTGATTTTTCTTTGTAGTAAATCCAGATTATTCTTTAGTCCTATTATGCTTCCTTTGTCATCTACTCCAATATAAATATTGCCGCCATCTTTGCTATTAAGGAACCCTATAGCAGTTTCTTCTAAATCATCAACCAATTTTGTTTTAAATTCTACTCTTGAATCTTCTACTATTCCAATCATTTTCCACCTTCAATTCAACTAGTTTAATTATACTATGTTTTCTAATAATTTCCTAGTAAATTTCCTAGTAAAATTATTTGTACAGCTAACCTAATTAATATATAGCACCAATAAAAACGAATGAAAGTCACAAATTATTTTTAATTCTAAATCATACACAATTTAAAGTGTTTTACTATGCGATAGAACTAATGACGATTTGTTCATTTTGCTGTTCCACTTAACTTTTCAATTAACATCACCATTTTAACACTAAGAATAATATTTATAAAATGCAAAGTACATGTTACAATAAAACAGAAATTAGGTGGTACTATGAAAAAACTTTTCCAAAAAATATTAAATTGGATCTTGAATCTTTTATTTTCGCTATTCCACCTATTTACTTCAACAAAGAACAAAGAAAAAGAAATGACGAAGCAACAATTAGAAAAATTACAAAAAACAAATGAAAGCTCATACAAAAAGGAGGAAGAAACAGATACGACTCCAAATGGCAGTAGAAACCTTTTTAAGGAACATCTACAATTAGAGCAAATAAAAGCACTAAGCAAAGAAGAACTAGAAGAAGAAATTTATAAAATAATTGAAAAAATCTATAAAATAAAAAGAGATGATTTATCATCAATTCAAAAAGAGAATTTAAAAAAATACATAGAAAAAATGATTAAAAATTTAGAAGAAGAAATCACAAAAAAGAAACTTATTCAAAAAGAAGAAATACAAAAAGTAATGGAAGAAAAAGTTAAAAAAGATTTCCAAGAAAAAAAGGAAATTTATTTTGTAATAGAAGAAATACCTCAAGAAAAAAAGGAAAAATCAGAACAAAACTATAATAACTCCTTTCAAAAAGAAATTTACCAAAGCCCAAATCAAATTAAAGATCAACAACAAAAAAGTGAAACCTTACTTAATGAAGAATTTAAGACAAATAAAGTTGTCGATAACTTTGATCATTTATCTACAGAAGCAATTGTTCATCTAGACCAAACAAACGAAGTTATATCCATAAAAGAACAAGCAGAAGATCATTTACCATTTCTATTTATGGAAGAGATCCCTACAATCGAAGAAAAGAAGTTACAAGAAGAAAGGAAATTTCCTGAAAAGAATAGTAAAGAAGAAACGATTCCTGAAAACAAACCAGAAAATAAAAAACAACAAGTTTCTCTAAACAAAAAAGAATCTCTACCTATCATTACAATCAATTTGTCTGAATTAGAACTGGAAAATAATATCCTAATTGAAAACGCAAGAAAGGAATACACAAAAGAAGATTTAATCGATAAAGAATACGAAAAAATAGAAGCATTGTTAAACGAAAAAATACAAAATTTAGAAAATCTACTCCAAAAAAATACCTCACAAGAACAAAAAGAAAAAATACAAAAAGAATTAGCTAAAATACAGGATGTAAAAGAAAAGGTACTATTACACCAAGAACAAGATTTAGAAGAATTAAGAGTTTCTTTAGAGGAAAGCATACCCCAAGATGAAAAACAATTGCAAGAACTAACCGAAGACAAAAAACTAGAAAAAAAGAAGCAAGAATTTCTACAATTAAAACAAAAAACATCCCAAGAAATAGAAGAATATAAAAAAAGAAAAATAAAAGAAGAATTAAAAAAAACATTACATCGTTTAGAAATCCCCTTATTTTTAAGTTTCCCTTTTATCAAAAATAAATATTTTCGAAGATTTGTTAAAGGATTATTTATATTTCGCAGTTTTTTCTTTTTAAAAAATTTAATATTTAAATCTAAATTTGAAGAAGACATTATAGACTTATCCACAATCAAAAGAGGAAGCGATGCTTTAGAAGAGTCTATAGCCATTACCGAAAAAAATAAATTATTATTTGACAATTTAAAGATATCAATTATTCAAAAATATCCAGATTTATTAAATGATTTGCAATTTACAAATACCTTAAATGAACTTGAACTAAAATTAAATGAAGAATACGAAAAATTATTAAAACAAGAAAAAGTAGTTAATAAATATTTTGATAAATCACAGATCTTAATTAGAAAAAGAAAACGATAATGCTTTCTATTTTTCTAGTACAACCAATGTGCAAGATTGCATTAATCTAGAATCTAGTATATAACTAAACTTTTAGGTTTTAAAAAACACAAGGCTATAAAACCCTGTGTTCTAAATTATTTTTTTACTAAAACTCGTGTTCCTAAAGAAACATGCTCATTAATTGTCACCATAGCAACTTTCGGCGTATTCACACAACCATGAGAGCCATTAGTTAAATAAGTATTTCCACCAAATGCTGAAATATCTCTCCAACCATGATCAGGCTGTACGCCATTATCACAATGATGCTTTTCTGCATCATGAATTCCTTCTCCACCATTATATTTATATATATCATCTACATAAGTTTCATAAATAATGTTGCCATCCTTATCTTTTCCAATTAAATAATTATTATGCTTATGTTCATAAATTTCAAATAAACCCTCATCGCTTCTGTTTAATTCAGTAGGTAAACCAGTTACAACTGGTGTTTCCAAAATCACTTTGTTATTTTCATATAACTTTAACTCTTGATCGCTAATATCCACAACTACAAAAGTACCTGTTAAAGAACCTGTTGCTTCTTCTAAATCATTTTTTGCAATATAGCCAATATAATCATTCGTTTGTACAAGATAAGAATCTTCTGTTTCTTCATAAATTTCTAAACATTCTAAAGAAGGTAAGACAACCGTTTCCTCTTTCTTATCTGTTCTAAGTTCTTCAGGTATAGTAAGATTAATACTTTTGTCTTCTAAAACATAACAAATTTTTTGTATCTCACTATCTACTTTATAAATGTCTATTTTTTCAGTATAGTCTCCACTTATATAGCCTTCTTGACCATAATATAGGACCTTGTACCAACCATTATCTAGTTCTCCCACTCTTTCTAAAGTATGACCTGTTACCAATTTACCAAGAATCTCACCATCTACAGGAGCAGTTCGAATATAAACATTATCTATTGCAATAACACTTGGTACTGCTATAAATTTACTATTTTTTTCCTTTACAGTTTCTTCTAAATTTTCTTGAACATCATCTTCTAGAAAATCTTCTGCCATATCTTCTATGGAAGGAACTTCTAATAATTCTTGATTACTAGAACATCCAGTTAAGCTCGCACCTGTTAAAGACGCTAGCAAAACACGTAAAGCCATTTTTTTAGCTAATCTAACTTTCTTATCACTATTCATTTCTTTACCTCATTCCCCTTTTTTGAAAAAATCTTTTTTATTATATAACAAATGAATACAAAAAGCAAGCATAAATTTACTCGCACTAAAGTCCATACATATAAGCATCTACTATTGGAATTCTTACCCTTAAAAATTCTTCTATCTGCGTCAAATCATATCCAGGAAGAATTGGACCCCATTTTTCTAACTCTTTTTGAAAAATTTCATTTGGAATGGAATTACTAAAAATCTTAAATTCTTTCATAATATTTTCTTCTGTTAAAATATTTTCACGTAACTCTCTATATCTTTCTTTAATTTCATTAGGAAATACTTCAACCAAACGCTTCCACAAATTACTAGCAAGAGAATTTCCTACTACTGTATAATCAAGTAAGGCACTACCATAAGGATTTGTACCAAAAGCGGTATCTAAATCATATAAAGAGGGATACCAAACATTCCCATCATAAGTAACCATTAACATGTTTTTTCCACTATTATCAATCAATTGAGCAAACTCTAACATAATAAAGTAATTTATAGTAGAATCCAAATTTAAATAATTAGAAAAATCATTCTTAAAAATTTCATTGGTACTATTCTTAACAAACCCCACCAAACGATTAAACTTTTTCAACGTTTCATCATTTTCAGTTCCTACTTCTACTTCCCATTCCGAAAAATCCGTTAAACTTGTAAACATATTTCCTTCTGTCCAACCATTTCCTGATAGAACAATATGATTTTCATTTTCTTCATCCATATGAAACATCCATGCATCTTTTGGAATATTCCATGTATATAAGCCTAAAAATTCCCCATTACTATATACTTCAACTGGAAAACCATCAATCACTCCATTATTCGGTGTATCTAAAAACAAACCATATTTCTCTTGTATAGAACTTGCAATTCTTGCAGTTACTATGTTACGTGCATGCGTCTTATCAATCCAATTTGCTTTTAAACAATACTTGCTAGCAAACCCATATCCAATATCTACATTCTTCTTATTTTCATATTCTTCATCTTCATACAAATTAATAGTATAATTTTTCTTTTCATACGCTAAACTAGAAGTACCTTGAATCTTAATCTCTGTGTATGCTTCAAAATAAATATCATCGCTTTCATATATTAATTTAATCTGACGAACATCTGTCTTTGTTTCCATATTTGTAATATCGCCCTCAAAATAAACTTTAGGTATCGTCTTCGCAACAATTTCTTCTGGAACATCTTCTATTATATCTTCTACTTTATTAAAAACGTTTGCAAGAGCTAACGCAAGAATAATTAAAATACAAAATAAGAATTTACCTAGTAATAACCATGTAGTTTTAATTCCCTTATTATTCTTTTTTTTCATTCCTAACCTCAATTTCTATTTTGTCCTATTATTCTCTATGATTTCCACTAATTTAAATTTTACGTATAAAATAGACGAATTTTCATTAAAATTTTCCTTATACCATCTACTTTCTTCTAAAAACTTCTGATACAAATCATTTTTATAATCTTTAAAATTTTTAAATCTACTACTCTTATAATCCACCATATCTTCTGTTAAATCGCGAAACTTTAATTCCTCTTCACTAATAAACTCTAATATAGCTCTATAGTTTCCTTCTTTATCAATCAAAAAAGAATATTCTCCTACTTTAGAATGTTTTCCTCTATAAATTCGATAATCTCTTTCTTCTTGCAAGAAAGAAGCAATCACGCTTTCCTTTTCTTCATAGATGTTTTGATAACGTAGAAATTTTTCTGCTTTCGAATTTGTATAACGGTTTATTCTTTCCTTTTCAACAAGCTTCTTTTCTAATTTTTCCAATTTTCTAATTTTAAAAAGATTTTTTCTCTTCTTATTAGACAGTGCATTTAACTCTATAAGCACATTATTTAATTCTGTACTTCTTTTTTCATCTTTTAAACCAATAACATGAAAATAATTTTGTAACTGCTTTAAATACTCAAGCTCTTGCTTACTATATTCAACTATATATTCTTTTGGAATTATAAAGGTATCAGGATGATCATATAACGCTTTTATAACATCCACAAAAGACGTACAATATCCAACCATAATTCGATAGATAGGTCTTTCATTTTTTCGATTACTAAACATATTAGCTTGATAATGGTATAGTAATCCCATTTTCGTAAAATCTTCTAAAGCATATTGTAAATTTTCTCTTCTAATAAATTGATGTCTCTTTTTATCATAAAATATCCAGTAAAATAAATTACTTTTTTCATCAAAGAAAGGATAAGGTAAACTACAATGATTAAATTTTTTATACTTCAATTTTCTCATAAAAAACCTCGCTTTTAAGTATTATAACGAAAAAAACACTTTTTGAAAAGTGTTCCATAAATTATATAGCAATTCTGCGTAAAACATATAAATTTTTCCAAAATCGCAGTACCATCACATTTACGTGACTTGGTGCTTTTTAACTCCCGATGTTTAGGACATATGGATTTTCTTGGCTTCCATCACCAGTTCCTATACCAATACTTGATTTCAAATAAACTGTTGGATAAACATTGTTAGGATCTGCAGCTGTATAATAATTTGTTGATCCGTCGTTATTTACTGAATATACTAGTGATGCATATAAAGAATGCCCCAATGAGGTAATTGTCCATTGTTCTTTATAGAGCCAATTATTATTTTTACAATCAGCTACTGCAGCTGTATTCCATCCATCATACAAACTCAGTGCTAAACAACTATTTCGATCTGTAGACGACCCACCACCTGTTGCATATCCATAATCACTTGGATAAATAAGCCCAACCTGTCCTTTCCAAGTAGATAATCTTTTAATTGTATCATTGCAATAAACATCTTCTGTACATATTTTCCCAGTTAATCCTTTTTTCTCTCCTTCATACATAACTTTAGGGGTCAAATTAGAATCTGAATTACCAGGTCTTCCAATATTCCAAGTTATAGTATCAAGCATAGCTTTTGATTCATCAGTTAGACCATTTGAGCTAAAATCACAAGCTATAGATACATTATTTGAGCCATTATAACAATACCCTGAATTTCTAGAATAATAAGTATCATTATTTAAAAGTTTCATTAAACGAGATTCACTCCACTCATTGACCCCATTACCAATATTAATACTAGAGGAAGTAGAGTCCCATGAATATTTTCCTATACTTTCATTTCTTATAAGTTTGATATGGCTTCCCTTATTTCCCTCACTATCTGTTATATTATTCATAACTCCTATGATTCGCCATAGTTCTCCAT
>CASDHD010000053.1 GCA_949280095.1 uncultured Bacilli bacterium | reverse complement strand
TTATTTACGAGGAATGGGGATGACTCCAGATAGTTGTTTTATTAGAGTTGGTTCTTCTGTTGAAAGTATGAGTAATGAAACAATTCTTAATTTATTTTCGAAAAGAACAAGAAATTCATTAAAAAACATAAAATCTCCTAAACAAGATTTAGAATTTAAAACATTAAAAATTTATTATCAAGAAAATGGTTACGAAATAAATGACAATTTTTTAAAGAAATTAGATTTATATGACGATAATAATGAATTTAATTATATAGCTTATTTACTTGCTGATAATAATAATTTATCTGTTCAATTTGCAAAATATGACGGAGATGATGTTTATAATTTAATAGAGAATGAAGATTTTGGGTTTTGCTCAATCATAAAAATAACAAATAATATTTTAAATAAAATTATGTTAGAAAATAAAACTTATACGAAAATTGAAACACCAACTAGAAAAGAAATTAAAATGTACGATTATAATGCTGTAAAAGAGTTAGTAACGAATGCTTTAGTTCATAATGATTGGTGTAATGGATATTCTCCAAAATTTGAGATGTTTGATGAAAAGTTAGTTATTTCATCCAATGGTGGTATTCAAGAGGGTGTATCACAAGAAGAATTTTTAGAAGGATTTTCTAATCCTAGAAATCCTGAATTAATGAGGATTTTTAGAGATCTAAATTTTGTTGAACAATTAGGTACAGGTATACAAAGAGTATTAAAAACGTATGATAAAGAAATATTTGAATTTTTCCCTAATCATATCCGAGTAACAGTACCATTTAATAAAAATAAATTCAAAGATGAACCATTAAAAAAGGAAAAATATAAAAATCTTAATAAACTCCAAAATTCTATTATGAATTTGATTATGGATAATCCTAGTACTACACAAGAAGAACTTGCAAGGCTATTGGATGTTAATAAAAGAACAATTATAAGAAATTTTAAAGTTTTAATTGATGAAAAATACATAGAAAGAATAGGCGCCAATAAAAATGGCTATTGGAAAGTAAATAAAAAATAATTTATTTTAATATATGAGAAGATGCTAATTATATTTGTAGGCATCTTTTATTTTACAAAATATTTGGAAAACTATAAAAAACTAAGATACTACGAAGCAAAAGTAGGAATTCAAAAGGATTTGAATGATATGGAAGAATATTTTCAAAGTTTATTTCTTACTGATGATGATACCTACATATGTAGTAGAGAATTCTTGACTGAGACATTAAAAAAGGTAAATTCCATTCTTCCTAAAAATTTTGAATACGAAGAATATGAAGCAAATACTCGTTTAAGTAAATAGCAAAAAATGATTTGCTTTTTCTTTTGCAAAAATTTTTGATAAAATTAGCACTCATATATTGACAAGTGCTAAGCATACTATTATAATGGAATTAGCATTTACGAAAATGCAGTGCTAAAGAGGTGAAGCCGTGGACGAAAGACAAAAGAAACTATTAAAAGCAATTGTAGAGTCATACATTAAAACCGTAAAACCAATTGGTTCAAAATCTTTATGTAAAAAATTCAATTGTTCTTCTGCAACGATTCGTAACGAAATGGGCGTACTAGAGAATCTTGGCTTTATTGAGAAAAACCATATATCCTCTGGCCGTATTCCAAGTGAAGCTGGCTATAAATATTATGTAGAAAATTTAATGAAGCCTAAAGAACTTACAGGAGAAGATGTATTAAAATTACAAACTATTTTTAGAAATAACGAGCTAGAACTTAGCGATACCATTAATAAGACAGTGGAAATTATTAGTGAACTTACGAATTATACGAGTATTATTTTAGGAAAAAGTTCTAACGAAAACACCTTGAAACAAGTAAGTATTATTCCGATTACAGAAGATAGAATTGTCGCTTTAGTTTGTACTGACAAAGGAATTGTAGAGAACAAACAGTTTTTGCTAGAAGATGTATCCGAAATCGATGAGATTGTAAAAACATGCGAAATTATTAACAAGATGCTTGTTGGAACACCAATTAATGAAGTTTCCAAAAGATTGGAATTTGAAATTAAACCTATCATAAGTAGACAAATTAAGCAGTATGAAGCAGTGTATAATATTTTTGCAGATGCTTTTAATGATTTTGTAAATAAAAGAGAAAACGTCTATTTTGGTGGAAAAACAAAGATATTTGATGAACCAGAATATAACGATGTAGCAGAAATCAAAAAACTAGCCAGTAAGTTTGAAGATAAAAACTTTATCAAGCGTATTGAGGAAGATACAGATGATGCAACAGGTGAAATCAAAATTTATATTGGCGAAGAAAATGATTTTGACCCTAATGTAACTATTATTAAAAGTAAATATAATCGTAATGGTGAAGAAGGAACTATTGCAATTGTAGGACCTAAGAGAATGGAATACGATCGTGTTGTAGGACTACTTAGCTATTTACAAAAAGAATTAAATGAGAAAGAGGATGGTGAGTGAATTGGACACTGAAGAAGTAAAACAAGAAGAAAATAGAACAGAACAAACAGAAAAAAAACAAGAAAAACCGAAAAAAAATAAAAATAACAAAGAACTTGAAAAATTAAAAGAGGAAAATCAAGCTTTACAAGAGAAAATACTGCGTGTAAGTGCTGATGCTCAAAACATGCGAAGAAGGTTGGAAGAAGAAATTGCCCGTATTCATAAATACGAAGGGGAAAATTTTATTAAAGAAATCTTACCAACAATTGATAATTTCGAAAGGGCCATAAAGTTAGATGACACAGATCTAACCGATGAACTTTCAAAATTCTTAAGCGGATTTAAAATGATTTACACCAATTTAGTAAATGCTCTAGAAAGAGTAGAAGTTAAAGAAATTGATTGTTTAAATAAAGAATTTGATCCAAATTTCATGGAAGCTGTTTTAACTGCTAAAGTGGAAGGGGTTCTAAAAAACCAAGTTGTAGAAGTTTTACAAAAAGGTTATATGTATAAAGATAAATTACTAAGACCTGCTATGGTCAAAGTTAGTGAATAAAAAAAGGAAAGAGGAAGATAGAATGAGTAAAATTATAGGTATCGATTTAGGTACAACCAATTCATGCGTAGCATATTTAGAAGGAGGAAAACCTGTTGTTATTGCTAATACAGAGGGAAATAGAACAACCCCAAGTGTAGTAGCATTCAAAGATAATGGTGAAGAATTAGTAGGTGAAAATGCCAAACGTCAAGCTATTACAAATAAAAACACCATTTCTTCTATCAAAAGAAAAATGGGAACAAATGAAAAAGTAGAAGTTAACGATAAAAAATATACCCCACAAGAAATCAGTGCCAAAATATTGATGAAATTAAAAGCTGATGCAGAAAGTTTCTTGGGCGACAAAGTTACCAAAGCTGTTATTACAGTTCCTGCATATTTTAATGATGCAGAACGTCAAGCAACAAAAGATGCTGGTAAAATAGCAGGACTTGAAGTAGAGAGAATTGTCAACGAACCAACTGCTGCTGCTTTAGCTTATGGACTTGATAAACAAGATAAACTACAAACGATTTTAGTATATGACTTAGGTGGAGGAACATTCGATGTTTCTATTCTAGAACTTGGAGATGGTATATTTGAGGTTAAAGCAACAAGTGGTAACAACCGTCTAGGTGGAGATGACTTTGATAATCGTATTATTGATTACTTAGTAGAAGAATTTAAGAAAGAAAATTCTATTGACTTATCAAAAGATAAAATGGCAATGCAAAGACTTAAAGACGCTGCTGAAAAAGCTAAAAAAGATTTGTCTGGTATGACTTCTACTCAAATTTCATTACCATTTATTTCACAAAAAGAAGATGGTCCTGTTCATTTAGAAATCAACTTAACGAAGGCTAAATTTGAAGAATTATGTCGTGATTTATTTGACTCAACTTTAGAACCAGTTCGTAATGCATTAAAAGATGCGAAATTAACTAAAAATGATATCAATCAAGTTATTTTAGTTGGGGGTTCTACCCGTATTCCATATATTCAAGAACTTGTTAAGAAGGAGCTTGGGCAAGAACCAAATAAAGGCGTAAATCCTGACGAAGTGGTTGCAATGGGTGCAGCTATCCAAGGTGGAGTTCTAACTGGAGAAGTTGAAGATTTAGTACTACTTGATGTTACACCACTATCACTAGGTATCGAAACTCTAGGTGGAGTCATGACAAAATTAATTGATAGAAATACAACAATTCCAACAAGTAAGAGCCAAGTATTCTCAACTGCTGCTGATAACCAACCAGCTGTAGATATACATGTACTACAAGGTGAACGCCCTATGGCTGCGGATAATAAAACACTTGGAAATTTCCAACTAACTAATATCCCTCCAGCTCCACGTGGAATACCACAAATTGAGGTTAAATTTGATATTGATGCGAATGGTATTGTTAATGTCACAGCAAAAGATTTAGGAACAAATAAAGAACAATCCATTACTATTCAGTCTTCTACTGGTTTAAGTGATGAAGAAATTGATAAAATGGTAAAAGAAGCAGAAGCAAATAAAGAAGCGGATGAAAAGAGAAAAGAAGAAGTAGATGCAAGAAATAATGCGGACTCTCTTATCTTCCAAACAGAAAAAGCTATTACAGATTTAGGCGACAAAGTCGACGAAAAAGATAAAACAGAAGCAGAAGAAAAAATGAAAGAACTAAAGGAAGCTCTTGAGAAAAACGATATAGAAGATATTAAGAAGAAGACAGATAGTTTAAATGAAGTTGCCATGAAACTTGCAACAAAAGTTTATGAGCAAGCTGCAAAAGAAAATCAAAATAGTGGAGCTACTGAAAACACAACAAGTGAAGATAAAAAAGACGATGTAGAAGAAGCAAATTACGAAGAAAAATAAAAGTAAGGGAGAGCCAAACTCTCTCTTTACTTAATTTCATTGGAGGAAATATGGAAAAGTATAAAAATAGAAGTGAAGTTCCAGAGAAATATAAATGGAATTTAACCGATTTTTTTAAAGATGAAAAAGATTTTAACAATCATTTTAAAATAGCCAAGGAAAAAATAGAACGTTTAAAACCCTATAAAGGTTGTACAAAAGATAGTCAAAAATTATATGAATTTCTAACCCAAGAAATGGAAACCATGAGCCAAGTAGAAAACTTATATGTTTATGCTTATCTAGTAAATGATCAAGAATTAGGCATTAAAGAAAGTATAGAAAGAAAAAATAAAACAATGGATTTGCTAAATTTATTTAGCCAAAATGTAAATTTCTTTGAGCCAGAACTTCTTCAATTAAGCAACAAAGAATTTGATGATTTATTTACTTTAGACCAATTAAAGGAGTTTTCTTCTGATTTAAAACGTATCTACCGTAGTAAAGACCACATTTTAAGCGAAACAGAAGAAAATATAATTTCGGAATTAACCAATGCTATGGATAATTTTGACGATTTATCTTCCAATATGCTCAACCAAGAACACAATTATGGAAAAATAACATATGAAGATAAAACGGTAGAAAAAATTGCAACTAATAACTATCGCTTTTTAATGCGTAATAAAAATAGAAATATAAGAAAGAAAGTGTATACTTCCTTTAATAAAACTTTAGATCAATATGGTGCCACTTCGGCAGGATTATTAAATTCTTATGTAAAAGCCAATAATACTATTGCAAAACTACATCGATTTGAAAATGCTTGGGACAGTAAACTCTTTCATCTTAATTTAAGCAATAAAGTATTTGATACATTAGTAAATACTACTGAAAAAAATGTGAATTCTTTTCAAAAATATATTCAATTAAGAAAAAAGATATTGGGATACGATAAATTGTATTACTATGATACCAAAGTGGATTTGGTAGAAAGTGAAAAAGAGTATTCTATAGAAGAAGCCCAAGAATTAGTAAAAGAATCTATAAAGCCTTTAGGGCAAAACTATTTAGAAAAATTGTCTAAAATATTTGCAAATGGCTATATCGATTATTGTCAATATTCTGGAAAATGTAGTGGTGGATATTCTTTTTCGACTTCTACACATGACTCTAGAATTTTAATGAGTTACAATGGCAATTTGGATTCCGTTTCTACAATTGTTCATGAAGTAGGTCATAATGTTCATCATCAGTTTTTACAAGAAAATAATCCTTTGCAATATCGCGAACAAACTGCAATTGTAAGTGAAGTAACCTCTTTATTAAATGAATGTCTATTATCAAATTATATTGCTAAAAATGCAAAAACGAAAGAAGAAAAACTAGCAGGAATTGCCCATATTCTTGATGTTATGGTATCTAATTTATTTGGGGCCGTTCGTGAAGGAAAAATCGAGCAAGAAATGTATCAGTTAGTAGATAATGGAGGAACCATCACCAAAGAATTTATGGACAATTTAGTAAAGAAATCCTATAAAAAGTATTTTGGAAAACATGTAACAATAGATAAAAACTGTAAAAATAGTTGGATAATAAGAAGCCATTATTATATGAATTTCTATTTATATAGTTATGCTATCAGCATATGTGTGGCAACAAATATTGCACAGAAAATTTTGAAAGGTGATGCAGAAGTACTAAATCATTATAAAAATTTCTTATGTGTAGGACATGATAAATGGACAAAGGAAACATTTGAAGTACTTGGTATAGATTTAGAAGATAAGAATGTCTATGAAACAGCTATTCAATATTTTGAATCCTTGGTAAATCAATTTGAAAATTTATATTTTGATAAAGAAGTAGGTGAGACAAATGAATAAAAAAGATTATTATGAGGTTTTAGGAGTTTCTAAAACTGCAACAGAAGAAGAGATAAAAAGAGCATTTAGAAAACTTGCTAAGCAATATCACCCAGATGTCAATAAAGAGTCTGATGCGGAAGCAAAATTTAAAGAAATCGGTGAAGCCTATGCAATCTTATCTGATCCAGAAAAACGCCGTCAATATGATCAATTTGGTCATGCTGCATTCGAAGGAGGAGGAGCTGGAGGTTTTGGAGGTTTTAATGCCGAAGATATTGATTTAAGTAGCATCTTTGATGATTTGTTTGGTTCATCATTTGGTTTTAACTTTGGTAGCGGCGGAGGTCGAAGAAGAAACGGACCATCAAAAGGAAGAGATCGTTTAGTCAAAATGAATTTAACATTCGAAGAGGCTGTTTTTGGTTGCAAAAAGAGTATTAATATTGACTTAAACGAAGCTTGCCCAAAATGTGATGGAAAAGGCGGATTTAACGAAAAAACTTGTTCTAAGTGTAATGGACGAGGAAGTATAATTGCAGAACAAAGGAGTATGTTTGGTATTTTCCAAACCCAAACTACATGTCCTGATTGTGGAGGTTCTGGGAAAACTTTTGAAACTACTTGTAATATGTGTCGCGGAACAGGATTTAAAAAAGAAAACAAAGAAATTTTAGTGACCGTTCCAGAAGGCGTTGATACAGGCTACCAACTACGTATTAGTGGCAAAGGAGAAGCAGGAAACAATGGTGGACCCAATGGCGATATTTATATTGAATTTAATGTTCAAAAACATGGTTTCTTTGAACGTGATGAAGAAGATATTTATCTAGAAGTTCCAATTACAATTGCAGAAGCTTCCTTAGGATGTAAAAAAGAAATACCAACTTTAGAAAACAATGTTGTACTAGAAATTAAGCCTGGAGCTAGCACAGGTGATAAACTAAAATTAAAAGGTAAAGGGATTAAAATTCGAAACTCA
>CASDHD010000052.1 GCA_949280095.1 uncultured Bacilli bacterium | reverse complement strand
TATTGCACCTCTCGCATATAGTATTTCAATTTATATCTCCACCAACAAGATTGCTAGGTTTTAGACCCTACAATTTAACGTGCACTTATGGCACGATTAAATTGGTATAAAAAATAGGATCTGGTTCTAAGTTATATTTTGTATAAACAAACATCATATTTATAAAAAACTCTGGAACTGGGATATTTTTAAATTCCGAACAACATTTTTGAAAATCTTGCATTAAAGAGGTAACATCTACATCTTTTTGATTACTACCATCTATTAATAAATGGGTTAGTTCTTCTATATTGCATGTATAAGCATCTAAAAATAATCTTCTAATAAATTCTACTTCTTCTTTAGAAAAAGTAAATATAAGTCCCATATCCAAAAATCCTATATTCCCATTTTTATCAATATAAATGTTTCCACCATGAGGATCCCCATGAAAAGTAACAGGCATTTCATGAAATAAAGCATAGAAAGACAACTGTACATAATTATTTAAACTATTTCGAATCAATTCCTTATTTTTTTGTGTTAACTTCATTTGGTTAATTGTTTTAGAAAAAATAAATTCCAGTACAATAATATTTTGGGTACACATTTTTTTATAAACTTAAGGAACTAAGATATTTCTAGCTCCTGGAATACTTCCGTTCACGGATTTGGCAAAATAATAATATTTTGATATATTGTTTTTTTCAGTTTCAAAATTTGTTTCCTCTTTAATCCATTCTAAATATAAATCTAAAGCCAAATCACTCCCTAAATAATTTTTGAACTTAAAAAGTTTACCAAAACGATGTACAATCTTGCGAATTTGTTTAATATCACGTTCTATTTTTCTTGTAATATCTTTTCTTTTTAGTTTAATCGCTACAACATCACCATTTTTTAAAATCGCTTTATGTACTTGCGAAATAGAAGCTGATCCTACAGGTTCTTCGTACACTTTTTTAAACTTTTTTTCTAGAGAACAACCATATTCTTTTTCAATCTGTTTTTTTACTTTTTTAAAGGAAATAGGATTGATATGGTCACATATTCTAGATAACTTCACTCTATCTTCTTCAGTAAATAAATTCCCCACATTTTGCATAGCAAGCATTTGAGCAAACTTGATATACACAACGCCCATCTTTTCTACAAAAGCACGAATACATTCTCCTGTATTCTTTCTTAAAATAAATTTTTTAAAAACCATTATAAAACCATAAAAATACAATCTCATCGTAAAACTCCCTTGCTCTTCATTTCTTTATTATATAACATTATTTTTCCATTTCAAACAAATATTCTTGCATTCTATCTGAATTCTCTAAAAATAATTTGTATGTTTTAAAAATCTCCGTATCTTGATAATCCACTTTTTGAAAATTTTGGTTTAAATCTAAAATCTCCCCTTCACGATATGAAATTAAAATAGGAGAATGAGTTGCAATAATAAATTGAGACCCTTTTTTTGTTAATTCGTCAATCAAACAAAGTAAACTCATCTGCCGACTTGGAGATAAAGCTGCTTCAGGTTCATCTAAAATATACAATCCATTTTCCGAAAAACGATTTTTAACTACTTTTAAGAATGCTTCTCCATGACTACATTCATGTAAATACCCACCATAAGCATCTAATAATTCTGTAAATCCATCTTCTTCTACTAATCTTTGCATCTCGGTAGAAAAGTTATAAAAGGATTCTGCTCTTAAAAAATATTTTGTTTTCGGAACACGTCCAGATTTATGTAAAGTAAAATAACGATATAAAGATGAATGAGTATCTTTCGATTTATAAAGAAAATTTTGAGTGCCACTTTCACTACTTAATCCTAACGAAAGCGCAAGAGCTTCTATAAATGTCGATTTCCCTACTCCATTTTCACCAATCAAAAACGTGACCTTAGAATGAAACTCCAAACTATGGAAATTTTTTACAATAGGGATAGAAAAAGGGTATTTACTAAAGTCTTCTACTTTTTCCCGGTCTAAAATAATTTTCTTAATAAATAAATCATTCTGCATTTTTATTCCTCATCATAACCATCTAAAAAACTATGTTTTTTTCCATCTTTTCTATATCCTAATATACAATGCATATTAACGTTTTCCATACTTTTAAAGATATTGTCATCAATACCCTTTCCTTCTTTTCTTAAATTTTGAATTAGTTTTTTCATTTCCAAACGTTTACTTGTTCCATCATCTACAATACTACAGTTCTCAGTAAATCTACAAGCACAATTTAAAAATGTTAATCCATTGAAATTTTTCCAAGATAAAATACTACTTTCTTTAACTAAATAAAGAGGCCGAATAAGTTCTAAACCTTTAAAATGATCACTATGTAGTTTTGGCATCATCGTTTTTACTTCTGCACCATAAAACATAGATAGTAAAGTAGTCTCTACAACATCATCAAAGTGGTGTCCTAAAGCAATTTTATTACATCCAAGTTCCTGTGCTTTATTATATAAGTAACCTCTTCGCATGCGGGCGCACAAATAACAAGGACTCCCCTCTTCTAGAGTATTTACATAATCAAAGATATCAGCATCAAACATTTCAACGGGAATATTTAAATCCTGTGCATTTCTTAAAATTTGTTCTTTATTCTTTTCGCTATAGCCAGGATTCATACAAACAAAACAAACATCAAAATGAATTTTTCCATGTCTTACTATTTCCTGCATACATTTAGCAAGTAAAAAGGAGTCCTTTCCACCACTTATACAAACCATTATTTTATCATTTTCTTCTATGAGTTTATAATCCTTTACTGCTTTAATAAAGCGACTCCAAATATCTTTACGATAGGTTTTGATAATACTTCGTTCTACTTCTTTACATTTTTCCATTTTTTATTTCAACTCAATTCTACAACAATTCTAATAAGAACTTTATAAATCCACGAAACGTTTTAGATACGTGATATATTTTTAGAAAGCTAATGATTGTAAGAAGAGTACTAAATAAACATACTAGATAGCCTATAAAACCATCGGGACTTGCAAAAACAAATATTTGTAAGATAAATAAAACAATACCTAAAATTCCTAAAAACAAAAATAACCATTTTTTCATGTTTACTCAAAATCGCTTTCTTCTAATAAAGGTACGATATCAATTGCTGGTTCTTCATAAGGATGTACTTCTCTTAATTCAGCAAGTACTTTTTTTACTAAAGAACAAATACAAACAAATTCTAACTTTTCTTCTTCTACAAATTCTAATTTATTATTTTCTCCAATGTAAGGATTAGCATTATCATTCGGTTTAAATGTTCCAATGCATTTTGTAGACATAGAACAATGCGTATAATTTCCAATAACACCTGCTCCTGCGTTACAGACAGAATTTCGTACTTCCTCTACGTTTTTCAAAGGTACAGTTACTATAATCTTTACTTTATTAATATTCACATTCATACTTATATCTCCTCGTCTTTTGGTTTTTATTATAACACAAATTATTCCACAAACTTTTTATTTTTATCTTCGTAAAAATAATACCCTTGTAAATTCATACCTTCTAATTTTAACAGTTTGATTTTCAAATCCATTCCCAGTCCATATCCTACTAAATTTTTATTCTTCCCGATAACTCGGTGACAAGGAACAATGATTGGAATAGGATTATGATGCACAGCATTTCCAACTGCTTGACTAGACATTTTAGGAATATTTCTTTTTCTAGCAATTTGTTCTGCTAAATCTCCATACGTAGCAACATGTCCATAAGGAATTTTTAATAATAAATTCCATACTTCTTTTTGAAAAGTAGTTCCTTCCATTTTTAAAGGAATATCCATTTTAAGATTTTTGCTATTAAAATAAGCCTCTAACCATTTCTTCGTTTTCAAAAAAACAGGCAAATCATCTTTCTTTATTTCATCTTCTAAATTCTTTTCTTCCCAACCTAAATGTATTAAATATTTTCCATCACTAATTAGCAAAACATTTCCCATTGAAGATAAATAAATTGTATAATATTTCATACCAAACACCATATCTATTCTACCACAAGAAAAAAGTGCCTCAAACTGTTTGAAGTACTTTTTCTTCATGCTCGTGCAAAACCACTTTTCCTTGATGTAATGATTTTTTAACATCAATAACCCTTTGGTTTTCGCTCCCACAATATTTTAACATTGGATTTCGTAATTCATCTTGATATTGACCATCCACTAAAACATCTATATACTTTAAATCTTTTTCATCTTTTAAATCACGGTCAAACAAAAATCCTGACCAAACCCAAACATTCTTTTTGGGATACTTTTCTTTAAAGGCTTTTGCAAGTCTAAGCGTTCCTTCTCTATTCTTAGGATGCATAGGTTCCCCACCTAGAATAGACAAACCAACAATAAATTCTTTACTACAAAGTTCTAAAACTTTTTCAATCGTTTCCTCAGTAAATTCTTTCCCACCTTTAAAATCATGCGTTTCGGGATTAAAACAATTCTTGCAATGGAATACACATCCTTGCATAAATATGGAAACTCTTACCCCTGGACCATTTGAGATATCCATTTTCCTTATCTTATTATAGCGCATAACCTACTCCGCATCTTTATTATCAATATGAATAACTCTTTCTTTAATTTCTTGAGTTCTACCTTTATTCCAGAAATTCGTACCAATATAACCACAAGTACGACGAGCAACATTCAATTTATCATGGTCACGATTGCCACATTCTGGACAATACCATTCTAGATTTTCATCGATTAAAATTTCACCTGTATATCCACATTCATGACAATAATCGGACTTTGTATTTAACTCTGCATACATAATATTTTCGTAGATAAATTGAATAACTTCCATAACTGCATCTAAATTATTGGTTAAATTTGGTGTTTCGATATAAGAAATAGCTCCACCTGGACTTAAATTTTGGAATTCACTTTCTAATTTTAATTTCGTAAAGGCATCGATTTCTTCAAATACAGGAACATGATAGCTATTTGTAATATAATCACGATCTGTAATTCCTTTAATCACTCCAAAACGTTCTCTTAAAGCTTTAGCAAATTTATAAGTAGTCGCTTCTATTGGTGTTCCATAAACACTATAATCAATGTCTTCTGCTTCTTTCCACTTTTTACAAGCATCATTTAAATGTTGCATCACTTGAAGACCGAATTCTTTTCCTTTACCACCATCAGTATGAGAATGTCCAGTCATAAATTTAACACATTCATAAAGTCCTGCATATCCAAGTGATATAGTAGAATATCCATGATGTAATAAATCATGTATAGACTCACCCTTTTTAAGTCTTGCAAGAGCTCCATGTTGCCATAAAATAGGGGCTACATCACTTGTTGCTTTCGATAGTCTTTTATGACGAATTTGTAATGCACGATGACAAAGTTCTAGTCTTTCATCAAATACTTGCCAAAACGTTTCCATATCTTTATCACTTGTTAGGGCAATATCGACTAAATTGATAGTTACTACACCTTGATTAAATCTTCCATAATATTTTGGTTTTCCTGAATCATCTACGTAAGGAGTTAGAAAACTTCTACATCCCATGCATGGATAACAATTTCCGTTGCCATTTTTATCAATCTTAAGACTTTTCATCACTTTTTCCGAAATGTAATCAGGAACCATTCTTTTTGCAGTACATTCTGCTGCTAGTTTCGTTAAATAATAATATTTACTATCTGCATGAATGTTGTCTTCCTCTAGAACATACAAAAGTTTTGGAAATGCTGGAGTAATATAAACACCACGTTCATTCTTCATTCCTTCCGTTCTTTGACGCAATACTTCTTCAATAATCATTGCAAGTTCTTCTTTGTATTCTTCGGTTTCCCCTAAATACATACATACACTTAAGAAAGGTGCTTGCCCATTAGTAGTTGTCATAGAATTAATTTGGTATTGGAATGTTTGTACACCATCTTTTATTTCTCTAGCTAAGTCTTCTTTGGCATATTTTTCACAAGTTGCTTTATCAAATTTACGCTTTTTATATTTGTCTAAATATTTTTCATAACTAAGTCTAACAAAAGGAGCTAAATGGGTTAAAGTAATTGTACATCCACCATATTGACTTGAGTTTACTGCGGTAATTAATTGGGTAGCAATTGTCATTGCAGTCAAGAAACGATGTGGCTTTTCTATCATAACACCATTAATATTTGTACCATTTTGAAGCATGTCTTCTAAGTCAATCAAATCACAATTATGTAGTGCATTTTGTGCAAAATAATCCGCATCATGGAAATGAATAATTCCATCATCATGAGCATGCACAATATCTTCAGGAAGTAAAAAACGTCTTGTAATATCGGTACTTGTAATTCCTGCTAAATAATCTCTTTGGGTGGTAACAACTTTCGCATTTTTATTCGAATTTTCCGTATTCCAATATTCATTTTCTCCGTCTATAAGTTCTTTTATTGCTAAATCTGTCGTATTACTCTTACGTACTAATTCTCTAGTATAACGATAGGTAATATACCTTTTCGCTAGTTCATATTTCCCAATACTCATTAACTTTCTTTCAATGATATCTTGAATGTCTTCGACAAGCATTCTTTTTTTACCAAGACCTTCAATATATTTGATAATATTTTTTATTTGTGTACCACTTGCTTGATCTTCATCCTCTACCTCTAAATTTGCCTTCATGATAGCGTTTTCAATTTTATCAGGGCAATAATCAACCATATGGCCGTCTCTTTTAATAATTTTCATAAACTTCTCTACCTTCCTCTACACTAACAAAAGTATAACACATCTAAAATTAAAACAATGTTGCACTTGCAACATTTTGAATTTTTTCTTATAATTTTTTTAGAGGTGAAAAATGACAACACTTTTTGATAGCATAAATACTAGAAATAGAGAAAAATTATTAAAAATATTAGAGACACATCCTTTACACTTTCAAAAAAACACTTCTCTTCTTTCTATGATAAAAGGAGAAAATTCAATTGGTTTTATTACTCATGGATATGCCCAAATCATTAAGGTCGACAGCAACGGAACCAAAACAATTATCGAAGAATTAATGGATGAAGACACTTTTCATACTAGCTTACTTTCTTTTAGTAAAAATGAATATGATATTATTGCAAAAGAAGATACGGAACTTATTTTAATTGACTATGAGAGCATATTCCAAATTGAAGAAAAGAATAAAGAATATTATGTCCAATTTATAAAAAATTTATTGCAAATTACACTAAAAAAAACCGAAGAAAGAAATGAAAGAATTGAAATTTTAACTCAAAAAACAATCCGAAATAAATTATTAGAATATTTTAACATAATGTCAAACAAACATGGTTCTAAGTTCATTTATCTTCCTTTCAACTTTATTGATTTAGCAGATTATTTAGCAGTAGACCGATGTGCAATGTCGAGAGAGCTTAAAAATCTAAAAGAAGAAGGTTTTATCGAAATTAAAGGAAAAAGAATCACTCTCTTGTATGATAAATATAGCTCTTCAGAAAACCTTATTAACATTTAATTTATTTTTTTATTAATTGATGATTTTCAAAACTATATAATTGATTACAAATTTCTTTTATTTTTTCATTATGGGTTGTAATCAATAATGTTTTATCATGAAAATATTTCTCTATAAAACGCACTACAATTTCCTCGGTATGTTTATCTAAATTTGAAGTAGGTTCATCCAATATAGGGAGTTTCTAAAAATAAAAGTCATAAATTGACAAAATAAAAACAACT
>CASDHD010000051.1 GCA_949280095.1 uncultured Bacilli bacterium | reverse complement strand
AACTTAAAGCAAGAGTTAAAAACTTAATCAAAAACTGTGATATTGCAATTAAAGCAGGAGACAAAGAAAAAGCAAACTCTTTATTTAACGAAATGAAAACAAACATTGACCATGCGGTAAGTAAAGGCTTAATTAAATCCAATACAGCTGCAAGACAAAAATCTAGACTATCAAATAAAATCAAAGAAATGAAGTAACAATTTGCGTACTTCATTTTTTAATGATAGAATGGATAAAGGTGAAGATAATGAAATTTTTTAAAAGAAATATAATTCCTCTTCTTTGTTTAGTAATTCTGGCATTTGTTTTTTTTCACGTAGAAGAAATATCAGATAAAATATCACTTGCTCTTGAAAAAAATCCTGTTGTTGTTGCAGATGAGGCTAATGTATATCAAAAAATGGATGACTTTATTTTTGTTCAAAATACAAACGATTTCGTCCCTCTTAGCTATCATGATATTCTAAATATTTACTACACGATTACGAATAATGGTTATAAAACATTTACCTTTTATTGTCCTAGTGAATATAAAGATTGTACAAAAGATGTGGAAGAAATTAGTGACGACCCCGAAACTTTAACTTATATTAATAATTTTATTCATCCTTATAATAGTTTTTCCAATATTAAAACTGTCATTTCAGAATCTGGGGAAATTAATATTACAATCCATTATTTATATTCGGAGGAAGAAATTGTCGCAATTAATCAAAAAGTTGATGAAATATTAAATGCAAGCATAACAAGGAACATGACGGATTATGACAAAATCAAAACAATTCATGATTACATTATAGACCATACAAAATACGATGTAGAACGAAATAATGATGAAAATTCAAATTATATTTCTTACAAGGCTTATGGTCCATTAATAGAGGGCTATGCAACTTGTAGTGGCTATACAGATGCAATGGCACTTTTCTTAGAAAAATTTGGAATAAAAAACTTTAAAGTTGCTACAGAGCTGATGCAGGAAGATATTTCAGGACATGTTTGGAATGCAGTTTACTTAGACGGGAAATGGCTACATTTAGATTTAACTTGGGACGATCCAGTAAGTGATGATGGCAAAGATTATTTACAACATAAATATTTCTTAATAAATTCTAGTGAACTTGAAGAAGCTGACAAAGGTGAGGTCATTGTTAAGGAACATATTTTTAGTCAAAGAATTTATCCAGAACTAAAAAATAATGCTTAAAATTTTAGGCATTATTTTTATTTTGAGATTCAATATATTCTACAATCTCTTGTATTGTTTTCGAAAAATCTTCATAGCAAACATTAAACCAATGGATATCCATTTGATTTTCAAACCAAGTATATTGTCTCTTTGCATAGTTTCGGGAATTTTTTTGGCATTCTCTTACAACATCTTTTAATGTTTTGTTATTTTCGAAGAAAGGATAAAACTCTTTGTACCCTATTCCCGTCATTAAAGGTTTTGTTTTTATATTTTGAATACAATATGGTTTTACTTCATCAATTAAAGGAATAAGCATGTTTAAAAAGCGTTCATTTATTTTTTGATAAAGAGTTTCTCTATCTGTTGTAAGTCCAATAAAAATCACATCATCGTATAGTAAAGAAAATTCATTTTTGGTTGGAACTTCACCATTTTCCAAACGGCTCAAAAGCCTAGTTAAACGATTTCGATTGTTTTTATCATAAACAATTCCATATTCAAAACTTTCTATTTTTTTTATAAGTTCATCGTTGGTTAATTCTTCGTATTTTTGATTATTAGTACATTCTTCTTCAATAAATTGATAATCGTATAAAGCTGATTTTAAATAATAACCTGTTCCTCCAACAAAAATAGGTATTTTTCTTTTTGCTTTAATTTCTTCTATTTTCTTTCTAGCATCTTTTTGATAATCAAAAACAGTATAGTCTTCTTCTATTTTTTTTATACTTAATAAATGATGAGGAATACCTTGCATTTCTTCTTTGGTTGCTTTTGCTGTACCAATATCTAACCCTTCATAAATTTGCATAGAATCGGCATTAATAATTTCACCATTATAAATTTTAGCAAGCTCAATACTTAATTTTGTTTTGCCTACCCCTGTTGGTCCTACGATTGCTAAAATCATGAGACTTGTTTATCTTTCATTAATTTACGAGTATTGTATTCATTTAAGTATTGAGCAAATAAATCCGCATTTAAACCGACTTTTTCTATATCTTCTTTTTCTTGCATTTCCCATAAGCCATTTGCGTAAAGGTTTAATTGATTTGGTAAATCTTCTCCATAATGTCTTAAAAGCTCAAAATAAATTTTTAATTGTCTCAATTCTTTTTTATCATCTATTTGGACAATACGATTTTCTTCTTTATGTTGAATGGGTTCACTTTTTTCATATAATTCTTGTAACTTTTTATTTTCTCTTTCTAAGTCTTTCTTTAAAAAATAAGATTGGAAATGAGCAATATTAAAATGTTTTTTTGCAATTCTATATTCAGTATAATTTAAAACCACACCACAACTTGCAAATCCAAAACCTGCCAAAATGCACCCTAAACAAGAAAGAATATCAAAAGACCAGTGTAACATTGATACCATTAGTGCCAAAACAAAACCAGCACTTATGCCTAAAAAAGGCATTAATTTCATTAATTTTATTAAACTTTCCATTTGTTCTAACCATTGTTTTTTTGAGTTATTTTCTTTTTTTAAATTATTTTCTATTTCTTCTACTGTATTTTCTTGAATTTTGACTTTATTAAAATTTGTCGTATATTTTTCTTCTTTTAGTTCTCCTTTTTCATTGGATACAAAAACTATATTTTCATCTTTAAAAGCATACTCTTTATTCAAATTACTCCTCCTAGTATTTATTTCTTTCTCGTTTTCTTTGTTGTTCTTCTTGAAACTCACTATAAATTTCTGGAAAATCTTGAGTCGTTTTTTGGGCCAAGTAAAACATTTTCCATTCTTCTAAAACTTTTCTTAACTCTCCAACCATTATTTCATAATTTATTCTTTGTGTTGGATCTAAAATAATATCTTTTGGAGGTACAATAGACTTTAATTCTCCTAAATCTTTTAATTTTTGATTTTCTACTTTTAATTGTTCATCAAGATAATAAACTTTAGCTTCTTTGCTTGTTCTTGCTTCTTTATAATTATTATAATTATCTATTTCTTCTTTAGTCATAAAGATACCAAAACCGCCTACTAAAGCAACTATAACTGGATAAACACATTTAAAACCTTCAAGAGTTGTAAATAAGGGAGAAAAAACTGTAATAAAAGCTGTAACTAATGCTCCTACACCAAGTGCAACTATTATTTTTATTATTATATTCTTTCTTGTTTGTTTTAATTTTTCTTCTATGCTCGGATTTACTTCTAAAAATTTTTTTAAAAATTTTCTTACTCTTGTCAGTTCTTCGATTTTATTTTCTTGTTTCAATATCTGCTCTGCTTTTGGATTCGCTTCTTTATAATCACGTTTTCCATATTCATCTTCTACTACCACTATATTTGGACCTTTTCCATAATAATTATGCATAATTTCACTCTTTCTTTTTTATTTCATAAATTTTATTATACTTTGCTTTTTTTAATTGTCAATTTCTTTTATGATAAATTCTAAGACAGTTCCATATTTACCAATTGCATTTTCTCCTTTATTGACTAGAAAATCTTCAAAAGAAATAGTAGTATCAGTAACTACAATACTTCCATTTTCTTTTGCACATTTTTGAGCTGGTAAAACACCTTCTTCTTTTTTTAATACTTCTAATGTGTCTTTTGCATTTATTTTTACAATTCCTGCAAGTTCGCTTTCATCAAAATCAAATTCATTCATACTTCCAGTAAATAAACAAGCGTAAACATTAGCGAATGCTCTATCTCTAAAAAAAGAGCCATCCCCTTCTTCACGATCCATTATAAATTTCACAACATCAATTAATTTAGCTTTGGTATAATCAATTTCGTAACCTATTTCCTCTTTAATTTCGCGTCCAAAGGCAACTGGAACCGTTTCTCCTGCTAAGACATGACCTGATGCTGTTGTGTATAGCTTTTGCTTATCTGTACGTATTTGAAAATAAACATTTCCTTCGTTATCGTATAACCAACAATGAACTGTTTTATGCCATAATGCTTCTTTATGAACAATGCCTCTTTCTTCGCTTCTTAAAAATTCCCCTTCTTCATTATAAATATCTAAATATTCCATTTAAAAAACCTTCTTTCTTTTTTATTATAACAAACAAAATATAGTTATGCTATGTTATAATGATTTTTGGAGGTTATAAAATGTTTAAAGAGTTTAAAAAATTTATTTCACGTGGAAATGTCATAGATTTAGCGGTCGGTGTCATTATTGGTGGAGCTTTTAGTACCATTGTTTCTTCTTTGGTTAACGATATTTTAATGCCTGTTATTGGAATGTTACTAGGCGGTATTAACTTCAGTTCTCTTTCCATTACACTTAATGATGCTCAAATTATGTATGGTGCTTTTATACAAAATGTTTTGGATTTTTTAATTATCGCTTTTTGTGTTTTCTTATTTGTTAAGTTTATCAATGAAGTATCCAAAATTGGACATAGAAATGAAAGCAAAAAAGAAACAAAAGAAGAAATTCAAGAAACTGAACTTACAATTTTAAAAGAAATTCGAGACGTTTTAAAAGAAAAACCAAAAGTAAAATCTACATCTTCTAAATCTAAAAAGAACGCTTAAGTTCTTTTTTAGTTATTTGTTTTTGATTCTCAATTATTGCCTTTTTAAGAATATCCTTGCTTTTTTTGAACATCAAAAAAAGCAATTCCTGTTCTAAGAATTAATTTTTATTATAAAATTATTGCAAATTTATGTTTGTTATTTAGTTATTACTTTTTTATGCCAATTCTTTTTATGACATTTGGGACATTTTATTTTTCTTGTCCTATTAATGTGTGTTGAAAATAAAACCTTTTTATATGTTGGTACATATTTATAATGACAATTATTACATTCATAATAACCTGCTATTTGTTCAATTCTTATTGCATAACAAATACCAATAGCAAATGGAATGATACCTAAAATAATTAATGCTACTCTTAACCAATCTTGCATATTAACAAATGATGCAATAAATACGCAAGCAAGCATAATAATAGATACAATTACCCCAATAAATATTTCTATTGATAAAAGTTCTTTATCTCTTTGTTCTTTGATTATCGCCATTTCTAATAAATTTTGTTCTAGTTTTTTCTCATTATCTTTCATATCTACAACTTCACCACTAAATAGATCATTTATTGTTATATCAAGTATCTTACATAAATCAGGCATATTATTAGCATCAGGTAGGCAAACACCATTTTCCCATTTTGAAATCGCTCTATCTGTTATATTTAACTTCTCTGCTAATTCACTTTGCGTTATATTTTTTTCATTCCTTTTCAAGCTTATAAATTTGCCTATTTTAATTTGATCCATACAGTTTTCTCCTTTCATAACTTAACTATATACTAAATCATTAAAAACTAACACGAACTAGAAGTTGAGTTTATCAAACTTATATTGTTTGATGCTTTAATTTTACTACTTTAGAAACTTATTTCATATAGTTGTTTTTTACTAAAAGTTTGAATAAATCCATCTATGGTGCTAGTTAAGCAAAACCTATGTTCATCTATATAAAGATGTAAACTGAGATAAAAGCAAAGAATTATTAAATTTATAAACAACGCTTGCTAATTCAGTTCTATTTAAAAATCATCAATCTCATATTTAAGTAACAAGATTGCTGGGTTTTAGACCCTACAATTTAACGTGCGCTTATGACATGATTAAATCGCTATAAAAGAAAATGCTAGGTAAAAATAAAAATTGCAATAAAAAAACCTGTATTTACAGGGCTAAATTCATTATGGTGCGGGTAAAGGGACTTGAACCCCCATGGATTTCTCCGCTAGATCCTAAGTCTAGTGCGTCTACCAATTCCGCCATACCCGCAATTATATGGTGGACCTCGAAGGACTCGAACCTTCGACCGCCCGGTTATGAGCCGGATGCTCTAACCAACTGAGCTAGAGGTCCGCTGACTAATTAATAATATCATAATATTTTATGTCTTGCAAGTGATTTTGTGTACAAAAAAAGATAAGTGATTACTTACCTTGTAACATATTTAATAAATCAATTTTAAATTTATCTTTAGAAGCATTGGCTTTTGAAATCATTACACCTTTATAAGTCGTTAATTCAGACATATGTCCTTCTAATAAAATATCTTTAGGTGAAATAGAATCCAACATTACAATTTCTTCTTTCTTATAAACTGTATAAACTAATTTTACCTCTCCATGTACTTGTGCAAACATTTTATCACTTGGCAATTTTAATTCATAAGTCTCTGTTCCAGCTTTTTTATTTTGAGAAACCATTTCTCCAACAAATTTACCATTTCTTAAAGATGGATAATATTCAAAATTTAATTTTTTAAATGCTAATGTGTTATATTTCTTTAATGCTCTTTCTAATTTACGATACTCATTCTCATCAATATAATCCAATACAAAACCTTTCATAATTTTACCCCCAATTTCTTTTTATGCCTATAGTATAGCACAAAACAGAAAAAATGTCAATTTAATGTCTACTTTCCTTATTGCTTTGTGATTATACCACCATTTTTTCCATTTGTCAAACATTTAATTCCACAATTGTAACACCTTGATTCCAATAGTGTAAATGATAGTTCTTTACCTCTCTCATATGTTTCAATTGGAAATGAATTTCTGTCCTTAAAATGCCCTGCCCTTTTCCATGTACTATTATAATAACCGGATTCCTTAATTTTATGTTATCTTTCACAAATTCTTTTAAAACCGTAATTACTGTATCTCTTGTTTCACCATGGACATCAAGGGTTGGATATTTATCAAGTGGTAGGAGCATTATTGTTCCCGTTACTATCAGGAGTAGTACCAAATACTTGTGAAACAATTTGTTCATCTGTTTTTGGCTGTTCAGAAAGTTGTTGCGTTGGTTGTATTACAGTTTGCGTTTGTATTTCTTTTTGTGGTTCTACAGGAGGAATTATATCGCTCGTAGGTGTAGGCATTTCTATTGCTTCACTGGTTCCATTCTTTTGTAGACCTCCAAATTTGCTTTCGTAATACTTTATAACATCACTTAATATAGGAATTGATAAAGTTGATCCTATTGTTTTTTTAGACATAGCTTCTGCGATTGTTGCTAATCGAATAGACGTTTCCATATCATATCCATTAGTAAGACCATAACCTATCATAGCAATAAAGATATCTCTTGCTCCAGTTTTATCTACGACTTCCACATTCATAGTTGCTAAAACTTTGATTTCGTTATTTATTGAATATATAGTTCCTTTTTCTTCCATTGTAATGAGTAAAGTTATATGTGGATATTTGTCAACTATTTTTTTATAAATATTAGACATCGTAGCTGGATTATTGAAGTCTATTTTTAACCCTGTAATTGCTTCTGCAACTGTACTTGATGCCACTACATATTTCGCATATTTAAAATAATCGAGCAATCCATTATGAGGAGTTTTGGCATTTAAAATCGTAATGGCATTGCTAAATTTATTAAATGCATAAATCGAAGCGTTATACTCGTAACCATCGACTATAATACAATCCATATTCGTTTCATAATCATATTTTTTTATATTTGCTGTGTTAATTTCTGTTGAGATTACAGTACGTGAATTGTTTTGTTTATTAATTAATATGTAAGATGATGGTGTTTTCATATCATAATTTGTTTCTAGATAATTGGTTTTTACTCTATTCTCTTCCATATTCTTCTTCATAAAATTACCAGTTTCATCGTAACCAATAACGCCAGATATAAAGGATTCCATATTCCATTTTCCTAAGGAATACGCAATAATATTAGCAGCGCCACCACTACAAGTTATCATTTCTTTACTTATGGTTTCACTGCCTTCTAATGGATAGTTATCCATTAAAATATTTATATCGTTTACTAAACGCCCAATACTTAATGTTTTCATCTAATCACCCTATTCTATTTAAAATTATACTATAAACAAAGCAAGAAAAAAAGTCCTATTTCTAAGACTTTACTTATGATTTTTAAAGATTATCTGAACACTATCCTATTAGAATATAAGTCATATTGGCTAACTAAGATGGCGCTTATCACTTACATACTATATCCTTGTCTTTGATAGTAAAATAAGTTGGCCTTTTCTTCCCTTCCCGACTTTTGCAGTTAAAATTTAATGAATATAAAACCAAGCTAGGTACTACCT
>CASDHD010000050.1 GCA_949280095.1 uncultured Bacilli bacterium | reverse complement strand
AGGCGCTGTTCTATCTATCCAATCAACTCGTGCTACCGCAGAACCTTCTAGACCTGTATCTTTATCTCTAAAGGTAAAGGTAAAGGAATGGTCTCCTTCTTCAGTAAATACATGCGTATCTCCACCAGGACTTGTAATTTCGTAATTATCTGCACTTATATTTACTAATCTAGCAACTACATTCTCTCTAGTAGGTTCCGTTGTACTATACCCAATTCCAGCAGTTGGTCTTTCATTACTTGTTATATCTTGGAAGAAATTAAATGCTCTAGCAGCGAACCAATTTCCGTTTGTTCTATCAGCTACAATTTTAATATATTGTACTTCTTTTGGATTTGCTATTTCAAAATTTTGGGTATATGCTTTTGCTTGTGCAATAGTATTGGCTTGGGTAGGATAAGTTATGCCTGTTTTTTGTGACAAGATTTCCCAATGTTCACCATCCATACTTCCCCAAATCGTTCCATCAACAATTCTACCATTTCCACCATCAGCAGGTACAAACTCAACCGCTGATATGTGTCTTGGTTTATCTAGTTTTATCGTTATAAATCTTTCTGTATCCGTTCCATTCCAAGCACTATGGTATCTTGTATTATAGTTTCCATCAATAGCATAGGTTGCAGCTCCGCCATTACTTGTCGCCTCTGTGGATACTGATTCTATACTTAAGTGCGATACGGGTACATATTTTCTTGTGTTCGGTTGATTATCAGCTGTAAAAGTATAAGTTGCAGAACCACTAGCAAGTTGTGTACCTGTAGCACCTCTTCTAACATATAAAGTTTTGTCTCCTGTATTATCTGGAGATGCATCCCTATAAGACGTCCATGGATCACTTTCACTATTTCGCCATTCATAGGTCAAATCAATTCCTACTACTCGATTTTCTAAATCGTTAGCAAACAATAAATTACTTAAAGTTCCCTCTGTAATATCAATTCTAAAAGTATAGCTTAATCCCATAAAATTAATGATGATATCATTTTCCGCAGTAATACTAGCTAATTCTGCAGGAGTTAATGTGATAGAATCGTCAATTTTATATTCTGTAAATGTTGATCCTCCATCCAAACTATAGCCCCATGCTAATGAGTACATTGGATTTTTGACTATCTTTCCTGCATTTTCACCATCAAAAGAGAATGTCATTGGGTCAGGTTGTGCTTTATTTAAAAGTTGTCTTGCATGCGTTCGAACACCATCCACATGAAGTGTATTATTTGCTGTTGCTGTCGTTGCTTGTGTTAATTTTTCCTTTTCAAGTCTATCGATATGTAATCTTTCACTACCTTCTAAATAAGGTCTGATTACCTTTAATAAATCAAACATAGCAACTGGATGATACTCGTATGCATCAATGATTTTAAGTGTTAAAGTATACCAATCGTGAGAAGTTATTGTTCCACCCTCATTTTGAACACTCATTTGCTTATAAAGCGTAATGATATTATCGTAAGTATCTAAATTTAAGTCATTTACTTCTAAAGATTTAAAATAAGTCTCTAATTTTTGCTCATTACTTGTATAAGATTTTGCAGATAAATTATAGTACAATGATTTTTTGTATTCCTCATAATGATTTAAATTATCTTGGGCTAAATATAAATATCCTGTACTTGTTGCTCCTTTTGAACCACTAATATGTCGATCTGTAAAATATTTATTATTCCAGTTAAATAAGTAACGATAAGGATTAGCTCCACCCCATGTACTTCCAGCACTTCCCCAGTTGCCATATTCTGGAGTCCAATATCCATTACCATTTTCATTTTGATAATAATGAATATACAATTCATGCCCTGGTTGATAAGCACCTGTTGCAGGTATTCCATGAACTCGATTCATACTTTGCCCAAAACGCGATGCATTCCAACAAATTCCTCCTGCTTCTATAACCATCCAATAACGTTGTACTCTATCTCCATAAGGAACATTATATTTACTTAAAAAATATTTATTATCATACAATTCACGATTGGCTTCATCATACAGTTTACTTTGATTATAGTTTGGAGAATAATAAGGAATCATATAAAAGCTTAAACTTTGCTTATCTGTTGTATAGCCATTCAACCATATAAGGTCAATATCACTTGTTGCATCTTGCATAACCATACGCATTAACTCTACATGATAATCCTTAAACCATTCATTAGGGACAAGTTCTCCCGCTAAAGTATTTGTTTTCATTCTTGTTAACTTATTATCATCAAATAGTTGTTTATAGAGTGCAAAATGACTCATATAATCATACGTTGGTGTTAAAAAGGAAAAAGATAGTGGTGAAATAACTTTATCGGTTGAATAAGCAGCAGCAAGCGCAATCATCATTTTTTCATAAATATACCCATTTTCAGTTTTAAGTTCATCTTCGTACTTATGGTACAAATCTGCTAAAACTTTTATAAATGTAGTTTGGTTTGCGATTTCCCCAACTTCAATAACTTCTTCTAAAACTCTGTTATTCCCTAAAATCCATTCCATAGTATCTAGGAAATTTGCGTTTGTTTCAGAAGAATATTGAATATTCCAGAAACCAAGTTTATTTACTAATTCTCTTTCTAAAATTAGTTTATAATTGTTATTATAATTATACTCTGTATCATGTTCTTTTAATAATTCGTCATAATATTCTACTCTATGAATTCCTTCATAAAATATATCATTTTCGACATAATCTGGTGTTACCAATTTTGCATTTGCGATTGTTCCATGGTCTGCTGCATTTGATCCATTCGCATCAACATATATTCTTAAATATTTATATCCTGCAACACTCAAATCAACATCTATAGCTTCTGAAGTCCCAGTTAAAACAGGAGTTTGTAATAATATATCCCAAGTAGTAGCATCATGAGAAGCATAGATTCTATAGAATAAACTTCCGTTGGTTCCTCTTGAAGCATCAACACCAATTTTAGCAATAAATCTAGGATAATCTGTAGAAAGTTCCTCTATATCATAAGTTGCCCATCCTCTAGCATGAATACTAATTCCTTTTGCATAACTACGTTTCTCTCCATTGATAATTAAACTTAGAATTCCACCCTCTTGATTCTTATCTTTTTGAATTTCATGTCCACCCCAACCATTTTGTGACATTCCACTTGTAGTTAGATAATCTAAATCTGATAAATAGATAAAATTTTCTGTTTTGTTATTTTTAGTTTCTATTTCATTTTGTTCTAAAGCGTATTGTTCTATGTTTGCATTTTTAATAATATCATCACTTAAATATATACGTGGAAAAAACAAAAACAAAAAGAATACACATATCATAAACCCAATGCATAATGTTTTCTCTTGATTTCTAGTTATACTTTTTCCTTTTATCACAAAAATCACTCCTTTTTCTTGGCGAATATCATAGTATAATTCCCTTGACTTTTCAAGATAGGCGTTTTTCCATTTTTTTCCTTAATGACCTTTTCTATTTTTATCATAGAATAAAATTTTGACCTTGTCTAATTTTCAGAAAAAATTTGACTTATATTTGACAATTTATTTTCTTGTTTGCTCTATTTATATCATATGTTTTAATAAAAATAGAATGCTTGTTAAAACCCAAAAAAAGAAAAAACGTTTTAAAGCTTATTCTTCTATATGAACATTATGGTAAATATGAGTAACGTCTTCTACATCTTCTAAAATACGTATTAGTTTTTGAAAATCTTCTAATTCTTCTCCTTGTAATGTTATTTTATCTTTAGCATAATATCCGGTTTCATCAACTAAATAATCGATATTAGGTATTAAGTTTTCTAAAGCGTCTTTTAGTTTATGTTGGTTGCTTGGATTTACTGAAATAGTAAGATTTTCTTCTTCTGTTTCAAAGTCGATAATGTCTATTCCTTGTTCCAGTAAATTATTAAATATCTCTTCTTCATTCTTACATTTAAAACTTACTAACGTTAAGTAGTCATAATTATAGGAAACCGAATTGGATACGCCAAGGCTTTTGTGCACTTTATTGAAAGCTGCACGTACTTCTGCTACTGTACGATTAACGTTATCTGTCATAGTTTTAATAATTAAAGTAGAAGCACCTGGCCCAAATCCTTCATAAAGAATCGTTTGATAATCTTCTGCGCCAGAGCCTTTTGCTTTTTCAATCGCACGATTGATAACATCGCTTGGTACTTGTTCTTTTTTTGCTTTTTCAATTAGTCTTCTTAGGTTTAAGTTACCGTTTGGATCAAAACCACCATTTTTGGCTGTTTGATAAATTTCTTTAGCAAAACTTGAATATACCTTCGCTTTTTGGGCTCCAGTTTTTGCTTTACTTGCTGCTATATTTGGAAATCTTCCCATATTTATCCCTCACTTTTCTACTATGATAACACAGATTAGTTTTGTTGTAAATTTTGGGCGTTGGAAATCATTTTTCTGGTTATTCTTTTTTTCCTTTTTATAGAAATTTTAACTGTTGTAAAAATTCATATATAAAATGTTTGTTTTTTTGTTGTTTTTTTAATTTTTTTAACATTTTATAAGGTTTATAGATTTGATAAAAATCAATTTCTTCTCTTTTCATTATATATTCCATTGATTTTAAAGTTGCCTCTTTTGTATTTTTTGCTCTTAAGAAACCCTTAACTCGTTTTAAAAGTTTTTTATTCACTTTTCTAGCTAAAAAGTTGTAGAAAAATTCAGGTCTATTTTTGAAGCAATATAGAAAACCATCTAATTTTTTTAAAACACGTAATGTATCATAGTACCCCATTTTAATATTTTCTATAATATTTTCTTTATCGTAGTTAATAATTCCCCCTAGACTTCTTTTGGGTGTTATTTTTATAATTTCTACTTCTTTTTTGGGTTTTCGATTAATATTTAATAAGGGATTTAATTCTACAACATAAATTTTTTTATATCCTTTATCAATGAGCATATTAATAGGTGTATTATCATAAAAGCCCCCATCTAGGTAGTAATGGTCATCAACCTTTTTTTGTCTTTTAAAAATTGGAAGATAGCAGCTTGCTAGTATATAATCCTTTACTTTATCTTTGGCCATCTCTTCTTTAAAAATATAACAAGGTTTTAAATTTTTTAAACGGATAGTACAGATCCCAAAATCCATGTTGCTTTTTAAAAGAGCTTCATCATCAAGATATTCTTCTAAGATATTTTCTAAACCTTCTGTTTTTACGCCATGGGATTTAATGATACGAAATAGATTTTTTATTCCAGATTTAAGAAATGAAAAATCATATTCGTGTTTGATTTTCTTTTGAATGAATTCTGGATCAAAGTCTAGAACTTCACCCATTGAGACGTTTACCCAAAAATTTAAAAGTTCTTTTTCTTTGCCACAAACGATTAAAGCTCCATTGAAAGCTCCTATACTGGTTCCACATACCCCATCAAAAGAAATATGTTGTTTTTTAAAAGCGTAATATGCACCTATTTGGTAGGCACCTCTTGCACCTCCACCTTGTAATGCAAGTCCTATCATGTAATTCCTTCTTTCTTTATAACATTATGAGAACTAAAGCAAGTAATGTACCTACAAGAAAACCTAGTTTTATTTCTTTATGACTTTTGTTTGCTTTGATTTCTGGCAATAACTCTAAAATGCTAATATAAAGAAGCATTCCAACTGTTATAGAAAGCAAGATGCCTTCTATTAAATGTGTTAATTCTTTTTGTGTTGTGTAAAGAATAAATGCTCCTAAAAAACTTGAAAAAACAAGTAGTGCTAAAATTAAAATTTTAAATCCTTTTTTTTCTTTGGTCGCCTCTAAATTAACAGAGATTTGAGCTCCTAAAGGAAGGTTATGGCAACTCACCGATAATGCCATCATGAGTCCCATCTTCCAGTCATTAAGACCTGTTACATAAATGGAAATTCCTTCTAACATGTTGTGAATAATTAAGGAAATAGCAGTAATAAGTCCAATGTGAAATAGATGATTATTGTGTTCTTTTTGATTATCGTTATGTTCATGATGATGATGTGTGTGTTCTGGGACAAATAAATCAAGTATTTTTAGAAGGAAAAATCCAAATAGAATAAAAACCAAAGCAAGTGGAAGATGATAAATATTGGAAAATGGTTCTAAAGTTTCGTTTATTTCGGGAAGCAAATCACAGAAGACAATAAAAATCATCACGATAAAGGCTAAACTTGTTGTGAATAAAATGAATTTATCTTTCTTTTTGAAAAATTTAGGAATATAAATTCCAATTAAAAAGAAAATGCCAACTAGTAATGTTAATAATAATGCTTTCCATTCCATGTTTATCACCTTTATTTTTTCTATATTATAGCATGTTTTTCAAAAATAAAAAGTACATTTCTGTACTTTGGGTTATGGATTTAAATTTGAAACAGGTGCAGCTTCTAAATAAAGCCTTCCACTAAAACTTCCTTCTGTTAAATCAATTTGATTTTTATTTGCATCATTTAATAAATACATTCTAAATGTATAAGTTTTTGTTTTGTTTTTAGGTATTTCAATTCCTGTATTATTTAGTGACATTTGTTCAACATCTGTAATAACGTTTTTAGCTTCTCCTTCTACTGCCTCTCCTACACGAATCGCATTTTCGAAATCTCCCTCTGCAATTATTGAACCTTCTTCATTTAAAAGCTCCCATTTTAAATATTTTGTATATAAGTTTTTAGTTAATTGAATATCTTGCATATAAAGATTAAAAGTTCCATCTACAGTTGATTCGCTTGTACTTGTTACTGTGAATGTCAATTTATCAGCTTTTGTATCTTTTTGATCTTCACTAATCAAAACTAATTTTGGATTTCTAATTGCACTTGTATTTTCAAGGCTACTTTCAATTTTAAATACTCCTGATTTTGCACTTGTTACAGTTGGATCTTGAGAAGCACTATTTACAAAGTAGGCATATGTACCACTAAAGGCTAAAACAATCAAAGCTACTACTAATACAACTACTTTTATAAGTTGCTTTTTATTTGCTTTTTTTTCATCCATAAAGTATCACCTATTCTTCTTTTTTATTATACTAAAGAAAAAAAGATTATACAATCTTTTTTAACTTTCGCTTGTTGTAATATTGACAACATAAAGTTTGTTTTCTTCTCTTACAATGGTAAGAGTTGCTTCCTCATCATAGCCTAGATTTTTTTCGTAGTCGATAGTGGCTTTGATTAAATATCCTTCGAGTGTATTTTCACCTTTTTGATATTTTGTATTCTCTGTTTTTGTAATATTTACTTTTTTTACAATAGGTAATTCTTGACTTCTAGTATTCGATGAATTGTCTATAACCATTTTATACATACTGTCCATTACTTTATTTTGAAATTTTTCTTTTTCTTCTGAATAGATAAAATCTAGAGATCCAACATCATATTTGTTTATTTTGTTATCAATTGTGTATAAATCCACTAAAAATAGAATTGCCACATATTCAGCATATTTTTGGTAATCAATAGTTTCTGTTTTTTCGAGTAAATCTTTTAATTGTAAAAATGTTTCTTTGTATAGTTCGGTATCTCTATCTTCTAGATGATAATCGTAGTCTTTTATAGTATCTAATACTTCTACAGTCTTCGTTTCTATATTTGTATTTTTATTTTTCATATAGCGATAGAAAAAGACGCCTCCCACTATTGCTATAACTAGCAAAATTACAATAATAATGATTATTTTCTTTTTTTTATTTTTTGATTTCATTTGATCACATTCTTTTCTTTTATTTTCTCTATGTTTAAATATTATAACATTAAATTGTTTTTTTTTAAATTAGTGATTGCATTTTTTTTCATCTTTTGCTATGATTTAGACACGCAGGTGTAGTACAATGGTTAGTATACGACCTTGCCAAGGTTGAGATGGCGGTTCGATCCCGCTCACTTGCTCCAAAAGGTAAAATCGTCGCACCAAGTGACGTTAATGATTAAATCAATTTGAAATATAATTGATTTTTTTGTGCGTTATTGCAAAGAAAGGTGTGATGTGGTATGATTAGTATCGTAAAAAAGAAAATCAATATGAGTGATGAACTCAAGAGACAAATTAAATGGTCTTGCAAATTTAATAACCTCTCCTATGAAATCATAGAAGGTTACTTACGAATTGTGGAACACACGAATATCGCATATGTGGAGCCACACAAAGTAATTATTGATAATAAGTTATACTTATTCTTCAATCAAGAGAAACATTTTTACATAGGGAATTTAAAGAATAAAATTCCATTGTCTGAATTATCAGAGTACATAGCAAGGCATTAATTGGAGAGTTTATATACTCCCACTATATTGATTTATTTTGTCGTGTAAAAATCAATATATTTATATATAGGTGTCCTTGTTATGTGACACCTTTTTTGGTGCCTTTCACTATTCCAAAAAGAGAAAGGAAATGATAACTATGGATAATGAAAGGAAAGTCGCAGCAGTTTATATTCGTGTTTCAACAGAAGATCAGGCACGAGAAGGATTTTCTTTAGGAGAACAAAAGGAAAAACTATTACAATTATGTTCTTTTAAAGGATATGAAGTATTTAAAATCTATGAGGATGCAGGAATATCAGCAAAAGATATGGAACATAGACCTGCA